>JBIKZR010000177.1:0-4679 GCA_044354635.1 Crocinitomicaceae bacterium
TTACTGAATTTTTCGACGGGAAGAAAGGAGAAAATTATCCTCAAAAAGGAAAAGATTTACCAAGAAAGCGATTATTCCAATTATGTATATTTCATTTTAACCGGTCGTGTAAAATGTTTAAAAACAGACACATACGGAAAAGAATATGTGACAGATATTTATTTTCCTGGGAGTTTTTTCGGTTTTATGCCACTGCATCAAGACGGCGAATACCACGATACGGCAATAGCATTGGAAGATTCAACCGTTGCGATTATTCCAAAGCGGGATTTCCTGCTCTTTGTGCAAAAAAATCAGGAAACAGCTAAGAAATTCATTGAACTGCTTTCTGAAAATATCAAGGAAAAGGAAAATCGCTTGCTACAGTTAGCGTATGCGCCAGTTCGAAACCGTGTAGCACATGCAATTTTAAAATACGGTATGGAGGATCGGAATAAAAATCTATCCATTACAGGAATTACACGAGATGATCTAGCCTGTATTGTGGGTTCGACAAAAGAATCCTTGATCCGAATTTTAACCGAATTCAAACGCGATGGTTTGATTCAATCTGACGGAAGAAATATTGTGATTTTAAACCAAAAGGATTTGAAACGAACCGCTTCCGGATTTTAATTAAACCGTTTCTCTGAACTTTTCAGATAGGAATTTCCCTACTGGAACACTGACAAAAATCAACGGTAACGGCAACATTTTACATTTCATGGGCAAAAAAAACCGCGTTACTTTACTAAACACAAACAAGTTTAATTTAAAAATAGTATAATGAAAGTAAAAGATGTAATGACAACAAGTGCTTTAAAGTATTGCACACCGGAAACAAATTTACACGACGCAGCGAAAGCAATGGGAGAAGCTAATTGTGGCGCACTTCCTGTCGTGGACAGCAACAAGAAAATTGTGGGAATAATCACGGATAGAGATATTTGTTTGTCGCTGGCGCAAAATACGGCTTTGCCAATCAACCAGCGTAAAGTAGGCGAAATCATGTCGAGGAACGTACAGACAATTAAGGGTTCGGAAGAATTAACCGCGGCTTTCCGAAACATGCGGGAGAAAAAAATTGGTCGCTTACCAGTGGTAGATGAACACGGGAAATTGGAAGGAATTGTAAGTTGGAATAAAATTCTGAATGAAACGGTGCGACATGGCGAACAAAATCTCGGTAACATCAATGAAGCTGGAGAAAATTTAGCAAAAACCTTACACGCTATCTCGAACAAACACGAAGCTAAAGTTCCTACAGCGGTTTAAATTTCAAGAAATATAATGTTAAAATGTGCTTCATGTAGCGCAAAAAAAGTGAGCATTCAACTGCATTTTGATTTGCTAAAAGAACACGTTTTTCGCAACTCTTATCCGATTGTTTTGCGGCAACAGTAAACAAATTCGTTTACTGTTGCTACAAAATAGCCGCTTCCTAACTAATTCATACCTTATGAAATACAACCAATTTTATTCGGAGCTTGGAAAACTTCTCTACGCGATTGCCGACAGTGACCAACGCATTTCGCCAAAGGAAAAAGCGCGACTTTTAAAAATCATAGAAAACGATTTGTTACCAGTTGAAGCGCACAAAGACGGCTTCGGTTCATCGGTTGCTTTTTATCCGGAAATAGAATTCACCTACCTCGAAAATGAAATTGCAGATCCGGAAGCGGCATTCGATTCGTTCCTCAATTTTATCGACAAACACCGAACCGCAATCGATCACAAGATGCGCGATGCCTGCCTTCATTTCGCTAAAGAAATTGCAAAAACGGACTATGGAATCACTAAAAAGGAAAAAGAACTGCTGAAGAAGTTGAAAGAAAAATTAGCAGAATTGGACTAATTACTTGCCCTAAAGCTACTGTTTCCAGCTTTCATACACGCGTGTTCCCTTGTCCGGATCGTTCTCTATTTTAAGAAAAACATCCATTTCCTGCTGCAATTCTTCCACATGGGAAATAAGTCCTACAATTCTATTTTCGCTGCGCAAAGCTTTCAACGTTTCAAAAACGATTTGTAAATTTTCGGAATCCAAGGTTCCAAATCCTTCGTCCAAAAAGAAAAAGTGCTGCTCTACGCCTGCATTGCGCTGGATATTTTCCGATAAAGCCAAAGCCAGACAAAATGCTGCTTGGAAAGTTTGACCGCCGGAAAGGGATTTTAAACTCCTCGTTTTACCGTTGTTTAAATAGTCGCGCACAAGAAAATCGCCTTTAGCAGACAATTCCAACTTGAACTTTTGGCGCACCATTTTCTGGAAACGAACATTTGCGAGTGCGACAACATTTTGCAAATAGCGGCGCGATACGAATTCCACAAAACCATTGCCGATAAACATCTTTTTCAATGTTCCAATGTCGATCGCACGAACCTTCAAGGCTTCAAAATCTTGGACTAACGTTGCTTTTTTCGCCAAATTTTCGTGTAAATTTTGCAAGATACTTTCTAATTTTCCTTTCGATTCTGTTAAGGATGAAAGTTTTTCTTTCGTTTTCTCGTATTCCTCCAATTGCAACTGGAACGCTGCAGCATCAATAGGATTTTCGCCAGCTACCAATTTTTCCAATGCATTCTTTTCGCCCTTTGATTCATTCAATTTTGTGCGATTCGCCGTTATTTCTTCTCGAAGGTTTTCGACATCCAGTTCCTGCTTCAGAATCGCGTTAATTTCAATTCGCGTTTTTCCTTCGTTGGCTAATTTTAGTTCAATATCTGCATTGATTTTCTTTTCCGTTTTGGCGATATTTTGTACTTCATTCGATTGAAACGTGAACTTCCCACCCAATTCTGCAAGGAGAATTTCCAATGTGCCTTTTTTCAGCGTTTGCTCGGTAATTTGTCCCTCGTTGGTTTCAATTTCACGCAATAACGTTTCCTTTTCCGCTTCAATTTCTGCCTTGCTACTGTTAAAATATGCTGCTTCCGAAAGCCCTGTAACTTCAGCTCTGCGCAAATCCAACATGCCTTGAAGTGTTGCTAACGCTATTTTTTTCTGGTTAATTAGTGGCTCCATTTCTTGCATTGCAAGCACTAATTTTTCAGTTTCTTCACCAATGGTCAAAAGGGATTTTTTAAATTCCTCTACCCGCTTTTCGGATGCTTGAACGGCGGAGAAAGTTGCTTCAAATTTTAATTTATCTAAAGCACCATAACTTGCATCAGGAGAATTTGTTAGGTAGCTTAACTTTTCTTGTTCGAGCGTAGATTTATCCTTTAAAATACCTTCTTTTTGGGTCGAAAAGTATTCCTTTTTAGTTAAATTGTCGGAAAGTCGGGAACGAAGCAATTCTAATGCACTCAATTCTTCGTCGGCTTCTTGTACATTCTTGGAAGTTTGTTCTAGCATTTCTTCTGAATGTGACCATTCTAGAGGCATAGGATGGTGCAAGGAACCGCATAAATCACACGGTTTTCCTTCTTCCAAATCAATAGCAAATCGCTGTAATTCCTCCTGAATTTTCAACTGCGTCTGCGCTGCACGTTGCGTATTTAAAGCCTTGGTCAACGTTTCCTTAAAAATTCCGTAATACACATCCAAAGCAACAGCATCAAAAGGTTCTGGCAACAGTTTGAAAAAGGATGGGAAAACGGAATTTCGCTCATTAATTATATGTAATTCAATAGATTGAATACTTTCATTTAAACCTTTTTCTTTCTCTTGAAGAATGTTTTCTTGTTTAGAAATAGCGTCCAACTGTTCAAACCACATTTTCAGCGCAAAGAGTTTTTCTGCTGGAATATGTTCCTTTTCGGCTTCTAGAATTTGCTTTTCCAGCGATTTTTTTGTGGCAATACATGCGACTTTCTTTGCAACAAGTTCAGAATTTTTATCGGTTAAAGTGGTTAATTCCTTTTGCTGCTCTACCTCCTTTTCCTGCTCAGAAAAGAGCACAGCCAATTTCTCTAGTTCTTCTGCTTTTTTCTTTTTCGAGGCAGAAAACCCCTTTTCGATTTCTAAAGTTGCCAGTTGTTCAGAAACACCAGTTAATGCAAGTTGTTCGGTCTCCACGTGTTGGAATAATTCTTCCAGTAATTGCTGCGATTCTTTGTGTTTCGCCGCTGAATCGTTGGCAGCATCGAATAAATTAGTGTAGGCCAGTTTCACACGCTCAAATTCCGCAATCTGTTGTTCTTGCTTTACGTCCAAAATTTCCTGCGCTTCTAGAACGGTTAGTTGCGCGCGAACGCTTGCTAATTTCTCGAAATTTTGCTGCAATTGTTCTAGGAATTTAATCGCTTTATCTTGCGCTTCTACCGTGTCTTTTGTTACATTAAAATCAACAAGAACCCTTTGCAATTCCTCCTCAAATTGGTGGATAGATTCGAGAGAAACGGTTTCAAAACCGCGTAATTCTCCTTCCAACAAGTTGAGTTTCTCTTTGTTTTGGGCATCCAAAATGGAAACTTTTGCAGAAAGATCAAAGCGCTGTAAACCAAAAAGTTCCTTCAGCATTTTTGTGCGTTCTGCAGGTCCTAATTCCAAAAATTCTTTGAATTGTCCTTGTGGAATAATGATGGTTCGTTTAAAATTTTCGTAGGAAATTCCCACGGCATCTTCCATCTCCATTTTTGTAATCGGAACTAAAACACCTGCTTCTTCACGGTAGAAATCGTGGTTGGTAAGCTTAACATCCTCAAAATTGTTTCTGTTTCGCGTTAATTTTAGCTGTGCTACATAGCTTGTGCTT
>JBIKZR010000178.1:0-4637 GCA_044354635.1 Crocinitomicaceae bacterium
ATGCAGTAATTGTTATTTAAGCATTTTTTTTTGGGCAGATCTTCTCTTCTCGTTTTTCTTTGGCATTAGTAGCCAAAACTTAGCAATCAATTCAACTTTGCAAGATTAGTGTAGGTCTTTTTGTTCGTTTTTTTTAAACCATTTTTGTTTGTGTAAAACACAATTAACCATTTCATTTTTTACCTTTATAAGCAATTTGTAATATGGTCGAAAAGAAAAAAAAATCTGTTGTAGTTGGTTCTGGCATCGCAGGAATAGCAGCGGCAATTAGACTAGCGAATAAAGGGTATTCCGTGGATGTTTATGAGACGAATAGTTATCCTGGCGGAAAATTGACTTCTATTGAATTAGGTGGATACCGATTTGATGCAGGGCCGTCACTGTTTACGCTTCCAGATTTGGTTACCAATTTGTTTGAATTGAGCGGAAAAACACCAAGTTCCTATTTTGAATTCTACAAATGTAAAACAACCTGCCATTATTTTTTTGAAGATGGCACTTTTTTACCGTTCCCTTCGGATGAAAAGGAATTGCTGCAACAAGTCTCTCAAACCTTGTCAATTGACAGTAAAATGTTAAAACAACATTTGAAAAAAAGCGCGTATTTATATAAAAAGACACGAGTAGCTTTTCTAGAGAATTCTTTGCACCGTTTTAAAAACTATATCTCTTTGGATCTTTTTAAAACGATTGCAGCCATGCCTTTTTTAATGATTTTCAAAAGTATGCACGCTGCAAACGAAAAAGCGCTGAACCATCCTAAATTGGTTCAGATATTCGACAGGTATGCAACTTACAATGGTTCAGATCCATACCAAGCTCCTGGGATTCTGAATATAATTCCACATTTGGAACATGGAATTGGTAGTTTTTTTCCAAAAAAAGGAATGTATTCTATTACAACAAGTTTGGTACAATTAGCGGAAGAATTAGGAGTGGTTTTTCATTACAATTCCAAAGTCACAGAAATAGTTGAAAATAATTCCTTACTTTCTGGGATCAAAGTAAATGATCAATTCATTGCTGCAGGTATTGTAATATGTAATTCCGATGTGAAACCAGCTTACAAATTTCTATTGAAGAATACCAAAGCAAAAAAGGCAACCTTGGAACAAGAATCTTCTAGTTCCGCCATGATTTTTTATTGGGGAATTAAAAAACAATTCCAACAGCTAGATTTACACAATATTTTCTTTTCGGCGGACTATAAAACGGAATTTGAACATATTTTCCAAAATCATTCCGTATCGGAAGACCCAACTGTATATATTCATGTAAGTTCAAAATATATAAAAGAAGACGCACCTGAAAATTCTGAGAATTGGTTTGTTATGGTCAATGTCCCGAGTAACTCCGGTCAAAATTGGGAGGAATTGCGTGCATCGATTCGAGCAAGTATCCTAAAAAAATTATCGAAGCTTTTAGCAATAGATATTGAATCCCTAATTGAAGAAGAGGATTATCTTGATCCAATACGAATTGAGGAAAGGACTTCTAGCCATTCTGGTGCACTTTATGGCGCTAGTTCAAATAATCGAATGGCAGCATTTTTTAGACATCCAAATTTTTCAAAGGTAAAAGGGTTATATTTTGTTGGCGGTAGCGTGCACCCTGGCGGTGGAATTCCATTGTGTTTATTGTCTGCAAAAATTGCGATAGCAGATATTCCACAAGTAGAATCAATTTTTTAAATAAAATAGTCAGGAAGTGCATAATTTTCTTTGTAATTTGGCGTTTTCCTTCATAAATGCAATTGCAATGTTGAAATTTCTTTTAATTTTTGTTTTTTTTCCAACCCTTCTTTTTTCGCAAAGTTCGAATGCAAGGTATAAATCAGAACTTGGTTTTATGGTTGGTGGATCCTATTATATTGGAGATTTAAACCAATTCAAACATTTTTACAATACGCAAACAGCAGCTGGCTTAATTTATCGTTACAATGCGCATTCGCGTTTGAGTATTCGGGGAAATGTATCTTACGGCAACGTTGAAGCTGCAGATAAAGATGCCAAAAAAGATATTTTTGTCAATCGAAATTTAAGTTTTCAATCTAGAATTATTGAAGTAGCCGGTGGTGTAGAATTTAATTATTTTCCATTTCAATTGGGACACAATCGGTACAAGGGAACGGCATATATTCTTGCAGAAATTGGTTTGTTTCAAATGAAACCAATGACAGAATTGAATGGTGATTTAATTGAACTTCAATCTTTGGGCACGGAAGGGCAGGGCAGTAGTCTTTCTTCAAAGGGACAATATGGACTGACGCAACTAACGGTTCCTTTGGGTTTCGGATTCAAAGTGGCACTTGGCAGCAAAGCTTCTTTCAACATTGAATATGGAATTCGAAAAACATTTACCGATTATTTGGACGATGTAGGAAGTGATTCTTATCTAGATTTAGAAGATTTAGCAGCGGAAAATGGTCCGCTAGCAGCGCAACTATCCAATAGAAGCCTAGATGGTTCCCGTTATGGAAAAAGAGGCACTTCCGCGACAAAAGATTGGTATGCATTTTTTGGTGCGTCATTGGCCTTTAGATTGGGAAAAGCGGGAGTCTGTAATCAGCCATAAAAAAAGAGATTCACATAAGTAAATCTCTTCTTCCCATTTAAACAAGTAACTTGTTAGTAATTATCTTAGTGATCATCACCTTCGTTTTCACCATGATTATGCCCTTCGTGGCTATCGCCAATATTCATTATTTCAACGTCAAAAACTAAATCTGAGTATGGAGGAATTGCTCCGGGTCGTCCATCTTTTCCATATGCTTGGAAATACGGGATTATGAATTTTGCTTTTCCGCCCTTAGACAACATTCCCAAACCTTCCTCAAATCCAGGAATCATTCTGTTTTCAATATATTTAAAATCCATTGGTTGACCTCTGTCGTAAGATGCGTCAAATTGCTTTCCATCCAATCTGAATGTTCCACGGTAGTGAACAGACATACTTGATCCTTTTGCTGGTTTTACTCCTTGACCTGGATTCTCAATAATATAAACCAAACCAGAAGGCGAAAGCTGCGCTGTTGGATATTTTAATTTTATTTCAGAATACATAAATGTTTTATATTCTTCTTCTGACATACTGGATATTTTTTGGATGTATGCTTCACGCGCTGCATCTGCCAATTTCGCTGCGGCCACTTTTTCAGCCTCTTTTACAGTGATTTTAGTATATTCAACCATGAAAACTTTGGAAGCATTCCATTTCTTTGCTTCTTTTCCAACACGGATTATTTGTACGCTTGTCATAACATCTCCTTGTTCGATTTTATTCACAATATCTTGTCCGGCAATTACGTGACCAAAAACGGTATGTTTTCCGTCCAGCCATGGAGTTTCTTTATGTGTAATGAAGAACTGGCTGCCATTTGTTGCAGGCCCTGAGTTTGCCATCGACATTATTCCTGGTCCTGAATGCTTTAAATCTGGATGAATTTCATCATAAAAACGGTGTTTTGGACCTCCACCCCCTGTTCCATCTGGATCTCCACCTTGGATCATGAAATCTTTGATTACTCGGTGAAATTTAAGTCCGTCATAAAAAGGTTTTGAAAATGTCAACGTATCCATAATCGTAAATTTACCTTCTGCTAATCCAACAAAATTCGCAACGGTCATAGGTGTTTTTTGGTATTCCAATTGGCAAAGAATTGAGCCTTTAGTGGTGTTGAATTCCACGTAAATTCCAGGTTCCATTTTTAATTTTTTACCTTTTTGTGCAAAAGATAAACCGGTAACCATTACCGCAAGTACTAATACAATTGTTTTCATTTTTTATTTGTTTGAGTTAAAATTAGTTTTCAAAATAAAGATATAATTTACATTTAATTTCGTTTATCAATTCCCCACATCATTTTATTTCGAATGGTATCTAGGAAATTATTTTCTTCAAATTTAATTACATTAATCATAAATTCTGCTTTTGTAACAAGGACTTCTTCTCCTTCGCGAATATTTTTTGAATTTCCATCCAAACTGATTAAGTATTTCCGCTCTCTTCCTTCTATACTTACTTTAATTGGCATGTGATCTGGCACAACCATCGGACGCACATTCAGATTGTGTGCTGCAATTGGCGTTAAAATATGCACTTGGCATCCAGGAGTAATAATTGGCCCCCCACAACTTAAATTGTATGCCGTTGATCCAGTTGGTGTCGCCACAATTAAGCCATCAGCCCAATAGGAATTCAAGTAATTCGAATCTAAATAAGCATGAACAGTGAGCATAGAAGAAGTGTCTTTTTTATGAAAAGTCACTTCGTTCAAAGCGAAATTATCTTCTCCAAATAAATTTTCTTCCGTATCGATGCGCAAAAGTGACCTTTTTTGGTATTCAAATTTCTTTTGTTTTACTTGCTCCATCGTACTATGAATCTGATCTTTTGAAATGGTTGCTAGAAAGCCTAACCTACCTGTGTTTACGCCCAGAATTGGAACGCCAGAATCCCGAACAAACCCGACACTTTTTATAAATGTGCCGTCGCCACCAATACTCATTGTTAAATCAATTCCTTTATGAAAATCAGAATGGGAAGAAAATTCATCCATTTTATCGGACAAGTTCATTTTCTTAACCATTTGATTTTTCAGGTTTTTTTCAAGAATTGGATTCCAGCCAAATGCAGCT
>JBIKZR010000010.1:0-14670 GCA_044354635.1 Crocinitomicaceae bacterium
AAGAAAAATTAGAAGGTCCTGTTGTGGTAGCCTTTGCAGATACTTTATTCAAAGCAGATTTTAAAATTGATCCAAACGATGATGGAATTCTTTGGGTGAAACAAATTGAAGATCCAAGTGCATTCGGGGTAATTAAAATGAATCCGCAGGGGGAAATTATCGATTTTGTGGAGAAGCCAAACGAATTTGTATCGGATCTTGCTATGATTGGAATCTATTACTTTAAAGATGGCAATCATTTGCGAAGAGAATTGGAATATTTAATAGAACATAATATCATCAAAGGCGGTGAATACCAATTGCCAGATGGTTTACGTCGCATGACGGAAGCTGGTTGTAAATTCAAACCGGGCGAAGTTTCGGAATGGTTAGATTGTGGAAATAAAGAAGTTACTGTTCACACCAACCAACGTGTGCTAGAATACGATTTCCAAAAAAATAAAAAAATGGTTTCGGATTCTGCTAAAATTATGGACTCGGTAATCATTCCGCCTTGTTTTATCGGTGAAAATGTAGTTATTGAGAATTCCGTTGTTGGTCCGCACGTCTCAATAGGTAATGGAACACACATTCAAAATTCCGTTATTTCCAATTCCAATATCCAACTGCATTCCACACTTAAAAATGTAGTACTAAGCAATTCAATGGTTGGTTCGCATGCAAACTATGTCGGCTCAACGCGCGATTTGAGTTTGGGAGATTATTCAACTATTTTAGAATGATTCCATTGCGCCATCTCCCACTTTTAGGATTTCTATTTTTGCTTTCTTGCGGTTCACTCAAAAAAAGCAAAAACGAAAAGGACGTCGTTTTTTCGGCTGCTGCTTATCCATACATAGAAAAGTTTCACGAAGGGGTGCGCTTAAAAGCCCGAGGGGAAGTTCAGGCTGCAATTGATAAGTTCAATGAATGTCTTCTTATTAAACAAAACGATGACGCTGTATATTACGCGCTTTCACAACTTTATTTAGTGAAAGGAAATACAGAGAAATCAGCTGAATGTATTCTAACTGCATCAAAATTAGACACAAAAAATATCTGGTATACACAGGAATTGGCTTACATGTTTTTTGAAAAAGGCAATTTTCAGGATGCAGTGTCCAATTTTGAAAAATTAGTGGCACACGAACCACGAAATGTCGAATGGTTATACGGATATGCTGAAAGTTTAGTGAAAGTCGGTAAAATTTCTGACGCCATAAAAACCTTTGATAAAACGGAAGATCAAGTAGGGATTTACCCGGATCTTTCGATTCAGAAATTCAACTTGTATGTGCAATTGAAGCAGGTAGATAAAGGGATTTTGGAAATTGAAAAAGCCCGTAAACAATACCCTTCTGACCCCCAACTTATCGCAACGTTGGTAGATTATTATTTCCAAACTGGAAAAGCAGAAAAAGCTATTGCAATGTTGGAAGAATTGGTTGTAGTTTCACCTGAAAATGGGAGAGCTCATTTGGCTTTGGCAGACATTTACCGACAAAAAGGGAAACAAAAAGAAGGGTATGCGGAATTAAAGATTGCATTTTCCTGCAAAGATTTGGATATCGATACAAAAATGAAGATTTTGCTATCCATTTACGAAGGAAGTAAAAAAATAGATGCTGAGGTATATGAATTGATTGACGTGTTAATTTCGCAGTACCCAACAGAGGCGAAATCCTATTCCATAAAAGGAGATTTTATGTTGCGCGCAAACAATGAAAAAGAAGCGATGCTAGCATACCGCGAGGCCTTGAAATACGATAAAACGCAGTACCCAATATGGAACCAAGTTTTAATCATGGAATACCAGCAGGAAAAATTTGAAGAATTATATACAGATAGTAAAGAATGTTTGGAGTATTATCCAACAATAGCAACCGTTTATTTACTGAATGGTTTGAGTGCAATTCAGTTGAAAAAACACGATGAAGCAATTCTTTCACTAGAAACAGGAAAGGATCTAGTGGTAAACGATACCGAATTGGAAGCAGAAATTTTTATGCAGTTGGGCGTTGCTAATTTTGGAATAAAAAATTATACGGTCGGAAAATTAAATTACGAAAAAGCACTGAAACTCGACCCGAAAAGTTCTTTAATCAAAAACAATTATGCTTACCATCTTGCATTGGCGAAACTGGATTTAGACCGCGCATTTAATTTAATAGAAGAGGTGCTAAGTGAGAATTCGGAAATGGCAGATTTCATTGATACAAAAGGATTGGTTCTATTTCAGAAAGGGCAATTCAAAGAAGCACTGTTTCACATGCAAAAAGCATTTTTATTAAACCCTTCCGATAAAACCATCGTAGAACATTTGGGAGATTGTTTTTCCAAAACAGGAAATGCCGATAAAGCGGTAGAATATTGGATTAAAGCAAAGGAACTTGGTTCAAAAAATCAGGTATTGGATAAAAAAATAGGTAAAAAAGAGTTTTATGAGCCGATTTATTAAGTATTTCAGTCTTTTAGGACTCGTTCTGGGATTGTTTTCATGTGCAAAGAAATTAACCGAAATAGATCGCGTAAAATTGGACCGAAAAAAAACATCGGATCTAATCGCAGTTATGGACAGTATTTCCCATAAAAAACCCGATTTTTTTTACACAAAAATTGCAACATCTTTTTCGGATACCAATAGAAATATATCCTTTAAAACCTCTATTCGAATGGTAAAAGATAGTGCCATAAATACGCTGATAACCTACGCATCTTTTCCCGTGGTAAATTCAATTATTACAAAGGATACCGTGAAAATCGTCAATAAAAAAGATAAGTGTTACATAATTCAAAGCTTGGGATATCTCAAACAAAATTTTGGAGTTGATTTCACTTACACGAATCTGGAGGAGCTAATTCTCGGAATGCCTTTGGATTACGACATAACCCAAAAATATTTCCAAATTCACGACCCCTATAATTATACGGTTTCATCGCATAAGAAAAGAGAAATAAAACGCTTGGATCGCAACGAGAAACTGCAGGAAAAGGAGGATATTATTGTTAAATATCTTTTGAGTGACAACCTCACAAGTATGAAAGGAATGTTCATTGAAAGTCCGTCTGATTCCACTTCCATTCAAGTGGATTATACGGCTAGAGAATTTGTGGATGGGTTCAGTATTCCTAGAAATGTTCTGATGAGAATAAAATCTCCGCGCAATTTGATGGTGTTGGAATTGCGCTATGATAAAATTGAAATCAATCAACCGCAACCACTTTTCTTAGTAATACCAGAAGGATATGAAGAATGTAAGTAAGTATTTCGCTAGTTTTTTTCTGCTTTTTCTAGTCCATTTTGCGCAAGCACAGGCGACAAGTGAAAAGTTGAAGACAGAGCAAACGCGCTTGGAAAAGAAAATTTCCAACACTAAATCCTTGCTCAATAAATCAAAAAACAATACGGAGGCTTCGTTAAATGAATTGCGTTTAATTGACAATCAAATCAGATTTCGGCAAGAGCTAGTTTCAAACTTTGACAACCAAGTTCGGGGTGCAGAAATCAAAGTGAACGAAAAGGGAACCGAAATCCAACAATTACAGCAGAAATTAATTCGGTTAAAGACGCAATACAAAAACTTACTATTTTATGCCTACAAACACCGAAATAAATTCGGAAAGCTGATGTATATTTTTGCGGCTAACAATTACAACGAAGCAATCAAACGCGGAAATTATCTAGAGCGCATTGCGGATATTCAGAAAAAGCAATTTTTAATAATTCGACAACACCAAGGCTTAATTAAAAAGGAAATCAGCTCAATTGAAAAGGAAAAGGCATACAAGCTTCTAATTCTTCAGGAAAAGCGCAAAGAGAAAGAAGCAATCGAAAAAGACAAGGTAAAGCAGGAAGGTGTTTACAAGAGATTTAAACAGGAGGAAGGCAATTTGCTAAGTCAGCTGAAAAGCGATGAAAAGAAGAAGGAAGTTCTAAAGCAAAAAATTCAAGCGGCAATCCAAAAAGAAATTGCAGCTGCTGAGGCAAAGCACAAAAAAGCTGAGGCGGAAGCTGCAAAAAAGAAAGCAGCTGCAGCAGCGAAAGCTAGCACAACTGGAACTGGAAAAACGGAAATTGCGGAAGTGAAAAAAGAAGTTACGTTTACGGAAACGAAAGAATCCATTGCATTGAGCAAGAGTTTTGAGGGCAACAAAGGCAAACTTCCTTGGCCGGTGGATAAAGGTTCTATAACGGAAGGTTTTGGGAAAAATGCACACCCAACCTTGGATAATGTTTTCACAAATAATAGTGGAATTGATATCAGTGCACCTAAAAATGCGCAGGTTCGATCCGTTTTTGAAGGCGAAGTAACCAGCGTTCTAGTAATTCCGGGCGCCGGAAAAGTTGTGATTATCAAACATGGAAATTACAGAACGGTTTATACTAATTTGCAAGATACGTATGTGAAAACGGGTTCAAAAGTAACTACCAAACAAGCTATTGGTTCGCTTTTAAACAAAGAAGATGGCTCCGTTTCGGTTGCACATTTTGAAATCCACTTGGTAACTGGAACATTGGTGCAATGTTTGAATCCTACCTTGTGGGTGACGCATTAAGAAAGTGATTTAGTAGTTTTAACTTAGTTTTTCCCCTTGCTTTTCTTTTGCATTCAACGCAATCTCCAGCGCAATAAACACCGCACACATTCCCCAAATTGGAACGGCTGCTTTGTCGGTATCCAGAAAATTATTTAAAATTCCATGCACAAAATAAGTGGTAAGCGATAAAATCATCGCTAAAAGAAGGGTGCGAATTTCCCTGTCTTCTTTTGGCCAACGGTTGAATAAGGTGATTCCTTTATAGAAAATTGCCGCAACGATAAGCAGCATTGCAAGTATTCCAAGAAATCCCATTTCTGCCATTGGACCAAGGTATTCACTGTGTGCATTCCCAAGATTTCCAAAATTGGTAGAAATAATCGTAAGATTTTCCGGATCCTGAAAACGCGCATATTCAAAGGCATATGTGCCAGGACCAAAACCAACTATTGGTCGTTCCTTGAACATCTCAATCGCACAAGACCAGCGGTTGATGCGCTCAAGATTGGAAGCATCCGTAGTTACATTTGTCGCCGATTGTAATTTCTCCCCAAATTCTTCTGTAGTATGCTCGGATTTGTTCCGTTCTAGTTCCATTTGAAGCGAATCCCACGAAAAGAACAGAACCGTTCCAGCTACCAATAGGATGCCGGCCAACCAACTAAATTTAACTTTAAAACGAATTAAAGCCCAAACTCCCATCGCGGCGAAGACACTCAACCATGCGGCTCTGGTATAGGAAAAATATAAACCAAGTAAGGTAATCCCAATAAAACCAATTAGGATTGCTTGAACCAGCGGCGCGTGTTTTTTGGAGAAATAAAGTCCAAATACGAGCGGAACAATCAACGCTACGATTGCTCCATAAATTGTATGGTCTTTGAAAAAAGGCCACATTACCCAATGTCCTTCTTTTTCACCAAAACGGTAACTTGCATGAACGACTAAAGTATACGTGATTACCAGCATCATTCCAATTACAAATAACCAAAGGAAACGTTGAATATTTTTTTTGTCCTGAAAAATGGAACTTCCGAAGCCCAAAATTGGCACAATAAACCAAATCCTAGACAAAAGGAATTTTAAGGATGTAATGGGTTGCGTACTCGTAATGGAAGTAATTAAAATCCAAAAAAGGTAGAGTCCAATTGCCCAAACTAATTGGTTTTGCCAAATTTTGGAAGGAACAACTTGCTTTTGAATTTGCAATAATAGCAGTAAAATTAAAAAACCGAAAAGCAATGGCTCTGTTGGAACGAACAAACCGAAACTTTCAGAATATTCTTCAATATTTATGGAGATTGGCGTTAAAAAAGCCAAACTTAGAAAAGTCCACTCGGTATAATAAATAGCGAAATAAATTGCCAGTAAAGCAACGGGAAAAAGCGACAAATAAGCCTGATTTTGCCACGTAAAATAAACCGACAAGGCAATGTACGCAATTCCGATGAGTAGAAAGGAAGTATTTTTACGAATGAATTGCACGAATTAAGCGATTTTTTTCAGCTCATTCAATCGGTCTTTAATCAACAAGGCAAAGACCATGAAAATAAACGCACCAATCGTGCTCAATAAAACGATAATCATGCGTTTTGGCTTGTCTTTCTTATCGGCAACAACCGCTCGTTCCACAACGAATTTATGGTTGAATACTGAATATGCATCCGATTCTGCTTGCTCATACGAAACAAGAAATTCTTCCAATTGCATGATTTTTTCATTTCGGATAAATTCCAATCCATCGAAAAGAGATCCATGCTTCATGTTGATATCAATGGTTTTTTTAATCTCCGCTTTTTCTTGCGCACTTTTCGAGTCGACGTAGGCTTGAAATAAATTTGTTCTTCCTTCCAAGGAAACAACGCCTAATTCCGCCAAACTATCCAGTTTGAACAAAACATCCTTGCGTTCCTGCTCGAGTTGTTCCTTTTTCCGCTTATTGATTTCAAATGCTGGCCACGTTCGTTCAGCTACCATATTATTTTTCACGGTATCAATTAAATCAACAATTTTATTCGCCATATCGGCAGCTTTCTGTGGATTCACATCTAATACGTCTATTTGAATCGAGCCAAAACGGGTGCGCACAAACAAAAAGTTTGAATTGTATTGCTTTACAAGCTTGAAGTATTTATTAGGATCTTTCGCATCAATCTCATAGTGATTCATTAGATCAAATTGAGAAACTATTTTGTCTCGAATTCTAGAAGATTGCAGAATTTGAACCAATTGTTCCGCTTGCTCTTCCTCTCCAAAATCCATCGCCGCTGCTTTTGCATTTCGTTGCTCCGAGAATGAAACGGTGCTAGTTGCGGCTGGGAAAACGATTGCTGTGGAACGATAAATTGGTGTTAAAAGGAAAGAAACAACAATGGAAACTACCGCTGCAATTGCGGTTACGATAAGTAGTAGTTTGCGTTTGCGCCAGATAAAGAGTAATAAGTTTTGTCGTTCTTTTTCTAGTTCACTCAATTTTTCAGCCATTCGATTTTTTTTATGGTGCGAATTTAGTCATTTACTCGCTTTTAAAATATACTTTTTCTCGCCGGTAAAAACGCTAGTTCATTCCATTTATTTCATTTTCTGCAAGTTTCCCCTGAAAAGTTTCCTTCAATTGCTTCAGATCAATGAATTTGAAAAGAAATAACCCAAGTATTCCAGCCACTAATTGAATAATAAATTGCACATTTCGATTTTCAATTAAAAACGGAATCACCAAAAGTATGGCGATAAAAAACACGTAGTTTAGGGCGTTGAAACGGGAAAATGGAATCCCAAATTTAGCATGGCAATACACCAATTGCAGCAAAGCGATCATACTTTGCGTTACCAATGTTGCAAATGCCGCCCCCGCTGCGCCGAAGCTTGGTATTAAAAACGCATTCAAAATGATGTTAACCAAAACAGCAACCAACGAAATTTGATTTAGATAACGCAGGTTTCCACTTGCAGTAAGCAATGTGCCATAAATCAACGTAACGCACATGCCAATAAAACTCCACATTAAAAATTGAAACGAAAGAATCGATGCAGAAACGTCGTTTTTGTAGATTAATCCGAGAATAAATTTCGCGTGAAATGTACAAAGTACCGCACCAAGAATTGCTCCGCCTAGCAATAAATTTCTAGCAGTTTTCAGCATTTTTGGGATCAACGAGTTATTTTCAAGTAAAAGTTTCGAAAAAATGGGGAGCAATAAATTTGCGAAGATCATTCCAAACATAAATAGCGCATCTAACAGCCGAAATCCCTGCGCATATATTCCAGCTTCATACGCACCATTTTTGTGAATTCGCTCAAGCATGATAGAATCTGTGCGCGTATAAAGCATCATTAAAACTATCAAAAATGCATACGGATAACTTTTCTTTAAAATTGCGAGGGAAAAGATGCGGTTAAATTTAAAGTTTGGAATACCGATTTTTTGAAACAAAAGAATACTAGCAATAACAAGCGTTGAACCATAACAAATGGTTTGTATATAGATATACCATTCTATTTGAAACTGGTTTTCAGCGGAGGAATAAAGTAATACTCCTCCACAAAAAAGAATCAAAAGCAAGCGATCCAGAACAGAAATAAGCGCATCGGTTTTAAATAAGTGTAAACCGCCGAAATGGCTTCGGAAATATGTAATGATGGTAACTAAAAGCTGGTTGAAAACTAAAAGAAACAACAGGTAAATTTGGTTTCCCCTGTAGCCAATAAGCAGGGCAAGGAGAAAAGTTAGCCCTGCGTATAGAAAGAATAAAAGCAGCCGAAAACTGAAAATTTTACCCATATAATTTCCTGCAATATGCGGGAACTGCGCAATGTTTTTGGTGGTGTAATTATTTATCCCCAGATCCATAACGATATTAAAGAGAAACGATAGATTCAGCAAGGAAAAATACAAACCATATTCCTGCGCTCCAATGCGATTTTGAATCGTTGCATCAATCCCGAAAATAGCAAAAGGTTTGATCAGAAGATTCAAAACCAGTATTAATGCCAAATTCGAGAGAAACTTTTTTTGCATGGGTGAAAGTAAGAAGTTATTGTCTTTCGCGGTGATTTTTATTCGAAAAAAACTGTTCGTAAAGCTCTAAACGCAGATTTCACCAATTAATTGGCAATGAAAATAAAATTCTGATTGGTGTGTTTTTGACTTTCATAAGGAACGAGTGAATTGTTCACTACAACATGGGCGTGGTAATTTAATCCGTTCAATAATTCCATGCAATTTACGCGGTTTTCATTGTTCCATAATTCTGCGTAAATAATTGGATGGTTGGATTCCAAAATACGCCGTCCACCTTTTAAAGCATAGAATTCAAAATTCTCAATATCGATTTTAATTCCTTGGATCGGTTCGCCGTTCAATAAATTATCCAGCGTATTTAGTGGGACTTCAAATTCTTCTCCTTCGTTCCATTCTGTGATGGATTCGTGCTTCACGTGACTCAATCCTTGCATTCTTGTTTTTCCCTGTTTTGGGAGAATCATTTGCACATTTCCAATCGTTTCGCCGACAGCAACTGCGTGAATTTTTATCTTTTTTAAATTGAATTTTGCAATTATCTTCTTTAGAACGGACAAATTATCTGGAACTGGCTCAAATGCATGAACAGTTGAGTTTGGTAGTTTATTCGCAAGATGAACGGTCATAATTCCGATGTTTGCTCCAATATCCAATACCGCTCCTTTTCCATCTTCTAACAAAGATAGAAAGTGAAAGAAATCTTTTTCTTTTGAATCCGAGCGAAGTGTTTTGATTTTGAAGATTGCAAACACATATAAGTAGGTCCTAAAACCCATCAATTTTTGCAATATGTATTTTACAGAATTCTTCACAGCGTGTTTAACGCCGCTAAGTTAGAAAAAGTTGACGACTTTAAGTGCGTTGCAAGGTACAAGTTGCGATTTAGATTTTGCCCGTTCTTTAGGCAATCCAAAATTTCACCGCTTATTTCACAATTAGTTTAAATCCTTTTCCGTGAATGTTCATGATTTCGATAGAAGGATCTTCTTTTAATAATTTTCGGAGTTTGGCAATGTAAACATCCATGCTTCGCCCATTGAAATAGTTGTCGTCGCCCCAAATTGCACGCAAAGTTGCCTGTCGATCTAAAATTTCGTTTTCATTTTTCACCAATAGTTTCAACAATTGATTTTCTTTTGTTGTCAATTTTTTAATACCATTTTCCAAGTGCAACAGGCGCAATTCTGGCTCATATTTTATAATCCCAACCTTCAGTTCCTCATTTGAATCTGCACCAGTTGTTTCGGTGCGACGCAAAATGGCAGTAATCCGCGCCAACAATTCATCCATGGAAAATGGTTTGGTCAAATAATCATCCGCGCCAATTGCAAATCCTTCCAACTTATCTTCCTTCATCGATTTAGCGGTAAGAAAAAGAATCGGCACTTTTTTATCAATTTCGCGAATTTCCTTTGCCAAGGTAAAACCATCCATTTCCGGCATCATTATATCGAAAATACAAAAGTCATACTTGGCGGAAGTAGCAGTGAATTTCTCAAATGCCCGTTTACCATTTCTCGCTAAATCGGCATCAAAACCCTTATTCTTGAGATAAGTATGCAATAAATGTCCCAAATTCTCATCGTCTTCTGCTAGAAGTATATTTATCTTTTTATTCATAGTGTTTCTTTCATTACGAGTATAAATTCTGTTCCTTCTCCGAATTTGCTGTTTACAAGAATGTTCCAGCCATAAATATCTGCTACTGCTTTCACGTAACTCAAACCTAGACCAAATCCTTTAACATTATGGACGTTCCCAGTTGGGACACGATACAATTTATCAAAAATTTTGGAGATATGCTCTTTTTTTATGCCAATTCCAGCATCTTTAACGCTTAAAAGCAGTTTCTTATTTTCCCGTTTCAAACTTATTTCAATTTTCGGCGCGTCTTTACTGTACTTAATGGCGTTGTCGACTAAGTTGCTGATGATATTTGTCAGGTGCATTCGGTCTGAAATAATTTCAATCGTTTCTTCAGGAAGGTTCAATTGAATCGTTCCATCGCCGTTATGCATTCTGAATTGCGCATTTTTAGTGATTTCCCGGAGCAAATCATTTAAAACAACCTTTTCTTCTCGCAATTTAAGTTCTCCACGATCCATTACGGCACTTTGTAGAATTCGCTCCACCAAAAGGCTCAACCGCTTGTTTTCATCGCTGATCATTTTCACGAACGGCGCCATGTTTGCTGCGTTATTCTGCACCATATCCTGATCACCCATTGCTTCACAGGCAAGTGAAATGGTGGAAATTGGTGTTTTAAATTCATGCGTCATATTGGAGATAAAATCGTTTTTCATCTCTGATAATTTTTGCTGTGTTAAAATGGTGCGGAACATAATCATCAAAGCGACAATTATTAAAATCATCAAGGTTAAACTAATGGTGAAGGATGCCCACATTTCCTGAAACAAAAATGCGCCTTTCTTTGGGAAATAGATATGTAAATACAAATCTTCGTCTAAGATATTACTTGGAAACAAGATTGTTTTTCCGGAAAGTAAAGTATCTAGTTCAACGGAATAGTTTGGAGTAGATTTTGCAAAATGGATTGGCATACCATATTCATTTGCGACCATGAATTTATAGGTTTTCGGCAAATCATCGTTGGCAAGTTCTGTGCGAATAACGGAATCCAAAAACACAACATCCAGGCGTTTCGAAGGATCTTCATAGACATTATTTCGAAAGGCTTCTACCATCATGTCGTTAACGAATTTCGCCTTTTTGAAAATCTGTTGTAACACCCGCTGATCCAATTGAATGGCGAGTTTGATGGAATCGTTGTGTGGAATTTGTTTCTTTTGTTTGTCAAATAAATCCCTCAATTGCCGAACATCTCTCGCCATAACGCGCTGCTCCGTGGATAAACCGGTTAGAGAATCGTAGGCTGAACCTTTAATCACCAAAAAATTCTGCATTTCACCATTTTCAAAAACAGTAGTGTCCTGAATAGAAATCGATTCTTGTGAAGATAATAAGTGTTTGAATTCTTCCTTCAAAATATCTTTGTATTGGCCGCTAAAATCACGGTTTACAATCTGTAGATACCGGCGAATATCTTCTGCTTTTTCATGGCGGATACCAATTCTTTCCAAGGAAGTAGAAAGGTTGTTTTCAAATTGTGACGCTTTCCTGTCGTAAAGTTGAATGGTTTGGAATGCTTGAATCACCAGCAAAGCCATTAAAGAGATTACAACCAAAACAACAATTAAATTGACCCGAATTTTCCGCACGCAAAAATAGTTTCAACGAATGTAAGATTCACTAGCATAGAACGTATAGAGCTTAACGTTTTTTAACAGCAATTTACTTTATTATAATCTATAAACTTGAAGAATTAGTGTGAAAGAAATAGAGCCATTTCCTTAAAGTCCGAAACAGTTTAAATGGATGAGGTTAATTTTCAGATAATTTTGTGGTGTATTTTCTGATTCAAACACGAATTTTCTGCTTTCTGCGTTGTACATTCGTACACATGTCTGTTTTTCGTCGCATACTCGTAATTATTATCTTCTGGATTGGCACCTTGAATGTATTTTCACAGGAAACGAGTTTGCGCAAAAAAACAATTTTGGCAACCAAGGAGAAAATTCAGCTGGATTCGTTGACCATTTTTCCTAATTCTTTGCGCGTTTTTTGTGGAAAATTAGCACTTCCACGCAGCGATTACAACTTCGACCCGAGTAATTCGCAGTTTACCTTAACTATAAGTTGTCAGGATTCTATCACCTTGGAATACCGGGTTCTACCAATAAATCTCACGAAAATTTATGCCACCCGCGACACTTCCATTTTGTATTCGGAAGAAAAGGGAAATCGCGATAAATATTTGATTCAAAATACGTATTCTGTAAACGATGTTTTTGGGGGTTCCGGTTTAAACAAGTCCGGGAGTATTTCGCGAGGTGTTTCCTTCGGGAACAACCAGGATTTGGGCGTTAATTCTACTCTAAACCTGGAGCTTTCGGGCGATATCGCTCCAAATTTAAAATTGTTAGCTTCCGTTTCTGATGATAATTTGCCGATTCAGCCGGACGGAAATACCAATAAATTGCAGGAATTTGACCAAGTATTTATCCAAATTTATAACGATAGAATGAAACTGATTGCCGGCGATTTCTGGCTTTCCAAACCAAAAGGGTATTTCCTAAATTATAAAAAACGGGCGCAAGGTTTAACGCTCAACTACCAATGGTCAACAGATTCTAGTAAAGTTTGGAACACACAAGTAAGTGGCGCATTGTCGAAGGGGAAATTTGCCCGACAAATTGTCCCGGGGATTGAAGGAAACCAAGGGCCGTATCGTTTGAAGGGAAATGAAAACGAACCGTTTATTATTGTTTTATCTGGAACTGAAAAAGTGTATATCGACGGAAAATTAAAAGAACGCGGACAAGAATATGATTATGTCATCAATTATAATGCTGCGGAAGTTGTTTTTACATCGCGCAATCCGATAACGAAAGACAGTAGGATTGTCATAGAATTTCAATATTCCGATCAAAATTATGCACGATCCTTGTTTCAAACTTCCACTACTTATTCCTCCAAAAAGATGGATTTTTGGGTAAATATGTATTCGGAGCAAGATGCTAAAAACCAATCCTTGCAGCAGCCCTTGAGTTTTTCTCAAAAACAAGTATTGTCTCAAATTGGCGACAGTTTGAATTTGGCGCAAACCAACAGCATTGATTCCATCGGCTATTTCGAAAACCAAGTCTTGTACCAATTAGTGGATTCTTTGGGTTACGATTCTGTTCTCGTTTATTCGGTTGATCCCCTACTTGCTTATTACCGAGCAGTTTTCACATTTGTGGGAGCAGGAAAAGGCGATTATATTTTCAGTAATTTCAATGCGCTCGGTCGCGTGTACAAATGGGTTGCGCCAATCGCAGGGATCCCGCAAGGAGATTATATTCCGTCGCGGTTGATTATTACGCCGAAGCAAAAACGAATGCTTACAAGCGGCGTGAGCTATCGGATTCGAAAAAATTTAGTTTTGGAAACAGAATTGGCGTATTCCAAGAATGATTTAAATACCTTCTCCAAATTCGATAGCGCTGATGACGAGAGTTTTTCTAACCGCACCCGTTTAGTTGGTAAAATTCCTTTGTCGCGGGATTCAATTGTAAATTGGGAATTGGAAACGAAGCTCGAATTGGAAACGCTAGAGCGAAATTTTAGCCCGATTGAACAGTACCGATCAGTAGAATTTGACCGGGATTGGAACACGAGAAACAAAGGATTTGAAGGAAATCAAATTGCAACTACGCTTGGTGCAAATTTTAAAAACAGGAAAAATGGCAATCTCAATCTGGAAGGGCAACATTTTCAGATTGGAGATGATTATCAAGGTTTACGCACCTTTACAAATGGAAAATGGAACCAAAATGGGTTTAATGCCCGTTGGGACGGCAGTTATTTGTCCAGTGACGCCGTTCAGAAAAACGAATTTTTGCGCCACCGATCTGAATTTTCCAAGGATTTTAAATGGTTGAAAATCGGGTATTTGGATGACCATGAACGCAATAAATTTTCTGGAGGAAATATGGCTTTGGAAACAAATAGTTACCAGTTTTTTGATTACCAGGTTTATTTGGCCAATGCCGATTCCGTTAAGAATCTCTATAAGGTATTTTACCGCGAACGCTACGATCAACGCTCAGATAGTGTGCGTCTAACAAACGTTGCGAAGGCAACAACGGTAGGCGCAGAATTGAAGCTAACGGAATTGAAAAATCAAACATTGAATCTGGTTACAAGCTACCGTGAGTTGAAAGTGTTGAATGCTACTTTGTTGAATCAAACGCCGGAGAACACTTTATTGGGCAGAATTGACTACCAAGTAAATTTATGGCGAGGCGCTTTGACATGGAATAGTTTTTATGAAATTGGTTCCGGCTTGGAATTAAAACGTGAATTTTTATACATCAAAGTAAATGACGGACAGGGAATCTACACCTGGATAGACTACAACGCTGACGGAATAAAAGATTTGAACGAATTTGAAATCGCACAATTTGTTGACCAAGCAAGTTATATTCGCGTTTTTACACCAAGTAATACCTACGTAAAAACCTACTCAAACGAGTTCAACCAATCCATCTACTGGCGACCAGAACGCA
>JBIKZR010000179.1:0-4595 GCA_044354635.1 Crocinitomicaceae bacterium
TATTAAAAAAAGAACTTGTTCGTTATTATTACCAAAAAAATGTACACGTCCCACAATTGGAAGTTTTATATGTTTTAGCTGGAAAGGAAGTATTTAATAAATATAAAGTAAAGTGGGAACGAACCGTGAATCCTTTTAATTTTGTATTAGTTCAGGTTATGTATCGAATTTTACATCGTTGGCGTAAACTTCAAAAGAAAATTTCCAAGTGAATTCAAATGCTAAAATAAAAGTCTTGTTTCTAATCACTGACCTTGGGCGAGGTGGTGCAGAAAGATTTCTAATCGATCTATGTTCAGAACTTGAGAATTACCCAGATGTAGAATTTGTAATTGGAAGTTTATTCGACAATAACGAATATAGCGATCTAACAAAAAATTTCAAAGTAGAAAATTTAAATTTCCAAACTTTCAGTCTACGGGGTAAAAATGAAAATTTGTCTTATAAAAAATTAATTGAAGAGTTCCAACCTAACATTATACACACTCACCGTTTTTTGGCAGAATTTCTAAGCTCATATTATGTTTCGGATAGTATTGCTTATGTGTGTCATGGTCATGACAATATGGTTCAATTGAAATCAACAGGAATTGATTCGTTTTTTTCTAAAGAAAAATTATTAAATACCATTGAAAAACAATGGATAATCCGAAAAAAATACAAGAAAGCCAAAACATATATCGTTACCAATTCAAATGACACACGGTTGTACTTTATTTCAAACCTACCGAGGTTTATGCAAAAACAGGTAGTTTATATTCCAATGGGATTCAATTATGATCGGTTTTACCAAGATTCAAAAAGAATCAATAACACTTTAAAAAAAATAAAAATTCTGAATATCGGAAGTTACCAAGACAAGAAAAACCAACGGTTTTTAATAGATATAGCAATAGAATTAAGAAGTCGTGGTATTGATTTCGAAATCAATATGATTGGTCAAGGACAGAATTTTACACTTATAAAAGAGCTCATAATTCAAAACAATTTGCAGAATTTTGTTTTCCAACGGGGCTTAATCAATAAGGTAGAAGACTGGTACAAAGAAGCAGATGTTTACGTGCATACCGCATATTATGAACCCTTTGGATTAGTATTTCTTGAAGCCATGGCCTCTGGTACACCAATTATAACACTTGATGGAAAAGGTAACCGAGATTTAATTGAAAATGGAGTAAATGGTTTCATGATTGAACAACAAGACTCAAAGTTATTTGTCAACCAAATTGAATATCTCATAAAGGATGAAGAACTCTATCAGACCATAGTGAAAAACGCTCGAGTTTTCGCCAATCAATTCGATTCAAAGGAAAAAACAAAAGAATTGGTAGATTTTTATTATCAAATATTATCTTAGATTATAGATTTTGAAAGTCTAAAATGAATTGTTTATAATTCTTTCTTCCGTTGTAATTTTCCAACCACATATTATACGCTTGTTCTTTTTTGGATTCCAGTAATTTTTCGTCTAACATTAATAGTTCAATTGCATGAGAAACTTCATTTGCAGATGGATTTGAAAGTAATAAAATACCATTCTCGTTATTCACAATTTCACTTGTTCCTCCAACATTTGTTGCAATGACAGGAATACCAAATGACATCGCTTCCATGATAGATACAGGAATTCCTTCTGTTGTGCTCACATTGATAAAAAGATTCGGATTGTTTTCAGCGTACCATTCAAGTATTTCTTTGTTGCCCACTCTCCCTTTAAAATCAGCAACAATTTTTTCTGGTAAAAGATTTAGTGCAAGTATTTTCACTTTTTCCAATTCAGGACCATCTCCGAAATGAACCCATTTCAACGGAACATCTTTTAATTCTGCCAAGGAACGGACGATTAGATCAACACGTTTCAGCGGAATTACGTTCGAACAACTTACAAGTATAAACTCAGTTGAATTGTACTTCTCAATACTTTGTTCGTGAACACCAAGTCGAGAAACGATAACTTTTTCTAGATTGGGGATTTTCCATTGGTCTACTGCATAATCCTTCCCTTTCTTCGAAATTGCAAAAATAGCTTTCAGATTTTCAGTTATAAAATGACGATATGGTAAATAGTTTATTGTACTCGCTTCGAAATAGACATCCCATCCGTGCATTCTGCAGAAACACGAGATTTCTGATTTTCTCTTTTGCGCCAAAGCCAGCGCCAAAGCAACATCATCGCACCAATAGCTGTAAAAATAGTTTTGGGTTTCTGCTGGTCTGTTTTTTAGTTGTTTTGCAATTAGACTCTTAACTTTTTTTGCGCGAAACAAGCTAATCAGCATAGTGGAAAGAATTCCCTTGGAAAGGCTTTTAGCATATACCTTTTTCACAATATGTATTTCTTTCCAAAAAATAGGATGCAACAAACCTGTGAGGGATAAAAGTTTATCTGCAATTGAAACACTAAGATTTAATCGCACAAGTTTGCAATTCGCTGGCACTTGGCGGGTTTGCGCATCTACTAAGTTTTGGGAAACTATTACTACCTCATCAAAGCCTTCCGCCAAATACGTAATCTCTGTCTCCAAAAAAGTTTCCCCTGTTCCAAAAGGGTAATCTGCCGTAAATAGAGTGAGCTTTTTTTGCATTTTCGTTTCAAATTTAATGTAAAGGTAAATTTAAATTTCTTAGTTCTCTAAAATCACCGGTTTAAAATAGATTAGCGCAGCTCTATTTGTTTTTTGAAACAAAACAGTGTTGCAACCGTCCATATTGCCTATGTTTTAAAGAAAATTCCTATCTTAGCAACGCATGAAGAAACTCCTTATTCTCGCATACGATTTTCCGCCATATGTTTCCGTTGGGGGGTTGCGTCCGTATAATTGGTACCGTTATTTAAAGGAATTTGGTGTGGAACCAATTGTAGTTACCCGCCAATGGAGTAATGCACATGGCAACCACTTGGATTATATTGCTGCAGGAGAATCGAATAAAACAGTAGCAGAACAGACTGCGTTTGGTACAATTTTAAAAACACCCTATACGCCAAATTTTGCAAATCGTTTGTTGTTGAAGCATGGAGAGAAGAAATACGCACTTGCTCGTAAAAGTATTTCTGCTTATTATGAATTTGCGCAGTTCCTAAAA
The DNA here is from genome assembly GCA_044354635.1 of Crocinitomicaceae bacterium. GTDB lineage: Bacteria > Bacteroidota > Bacteroidia > Flavobacteriales_D > Crocinitomicaceae > M0103. Next base: position 3,085 of record JBIKZR010000179.1, read on the forward strand.
CCAGTTGGTCCAAAAGCGGAATTGTACCGAGCAGCGCGAGATTTCCTCCAAAACAATAAAGTAGATGCTATTATTGCAACTGGGGATCCGTTTGTATTATTTAGCTATGCTTCGAAGTTGAGTGAGGAGTTTGGAATTCCTTGGATTGCAGATTATCGGGATACTTGGGTACAAGATAAAACACGCTCTAGAAACATCATTACCAAAAGTTGGAATACTTTCTTTGAAAAAAGATTTATAAAGAGCGCTTCCAAAATCACAACGGTTTCAAATTTTATACGAAAACAACTAGAGAATAATTTAAAAAACAAAGAGTTTGAATTAATACTTAACGGTTTTAATCCGGAGGCAATAGGCAAATCCGTTGGAATTAATCAAGAGAAGGATATATTTACGATTGATTTTGCAGGAAGTATCTATAACTGGCATCCTATAGAGCTTTTCTTAGAGGTATGCTCTGAATTTTTAAGCACAGAAAAAAGATTCCAATTAAATTTTTACGGGCTCAACAACCCAGAAAAATTAACCGATTTAATAGATAAAAAATTTTCCGATTTAAAGAAACACATCACCATTTATTCTAAAATTGAGAATGAACAATTGGTTCAAATTTTAGCGAAATCAAACGTTTTTCTCTTGTTTAATGATTACTCAATTTTGGGAACAAAAATATTCACGTATCTTGGAATCAAACGAAAGATTTTGTTCTGCTTTTCAGATGATTTGGAAGCATTAAATTTGAAGAAAAAACACTTCAACTTAACAGAAATCGAATCAGAAAGCAAAAACCTCCAAGCGGATCTCATCAACGAAACCAATTCTGGTATACTTGTAAAAGATGCTGCTCATTTAAGTGAGGTATTGCAGGAATTATACACCGAATTTCAAACAACCGGAAAAATAGCGTGTGAATCTGTGGGTGTGGAAAAATATTCAAGAAAGATCCAGGTAGAAAAATTGGCGGAATTGGTACAGCAGATTTGTGGCAACGGAAAATAAGGGGAAACTTTAATACTCCAAGTAGAAAGGAAAATTTCACTTTTTTATAGAAAATCAAATGCTTCGGGGCTTCCCCCTTTGAAGGAAAAAGAAAGCAATGCTTTCGAAGACCAAACGGTAGAGCTGGGAAAGAGGGGAATGGAAATTGGGGAATATGGAAATTGGGAAAAAATAACTATTTTTAGGACAAATCTATTATCATGAAAATATTGCTTGCTAGTTTTTTTGTTTTCAGTGCGTTTCTTAGCGGGGCACAATTGCTGTTGCCAGCGAATACAAAAGCGGATTTAGGGTTGATTATAAAAGATTATAAATCCAATAATGGTGCGAGTTCTGAAGAAATGAAAGCGCGATTTGCGGTCTACACCTTGGATGGAACGGACTATGTTTCCTTGCTCGCGAAAACAAACGCACAATTTTCTTCAGGCGCATGCACTACTTTAGGAATTCTGGTTGGTGCAAAAATAAAGGATATTGTAAGTTTAAAATTTCCGGTCTCACAACTCGCTTCT
>JBIKZR010000180.1:0-4584 GCA_044354635.1 Crocinitomicaceae bacterium
CTAGAAATTTATTATACGAAGCCTAATTAAAAACGTAAATTTATGTGTGGAATTGTTGGATATATCGGTTACAGAGAAGCTTACCCAATAATAATCAAAGGTTTAAAACGATTAGAATACCGAGGGTATGACAGCGCGGGAATTATGCTTTATGATGGAAATGATTTAAAACTTTCCAAAACAAAAGGTAAAGTTTCTGAATTAGAACAAAAATCATTAACAGAAATTTCTACCAATGGAACAATTGGAATTGGCCACACCAGATGGGCCACACATGGCGTTCCAAACGACGTAAACTCGCATCCTCATTTGTCAAATTCGGGAGATTTAGCCATAATTCATAATGGAATCATAGAAAACTATGCGCCATTGAAAAAAGAATTAATGAACAGAGGCTATGTTTTTCATTCTGATACTGACACGGAAGTGCTGGCCAATTTAATTGAAGAAGTTCAGAAAAAAGAAAATCTAAAACTCGGAAAAGCCGTTCAAGTCGCGCTAAATCAAGTGGTTGGAGCTTATGCGATTTGTGTTTTTGACAAAAAAACTCCCGACGAAATTGTGGTTGCCCGACTTGGAAGTCCGTTAGCTATTGGCGTTGGTGAAAATGAATATTTCATCGCATCTGATGCGTCTCCATTTATAGAATATACCTCCAATGCCATTTATCTTGAAGATGAAGAAATGGCCATTGTTCGTTTACAGAAACCTTTAAAAATTAGAAAAATCAAAGACGATTCTTTGGTTGATCCATACATACAAGAATTAAAAATAAATTTGGAGCAAATTGAAAAAGGCGGTTACGACCACTTTATGCTTAAAGAAATTTATGAGCAGCCAAACGTAATCAAAGACACTTATAGAGGTCGTCTTCATGCGAATTTAGGGCTGATACAAATGGCAGGAATTGAAGACAATTTAGAAAAATTTTTGAATGCCAATAGAATTCTAATTGTAGCTTGCGGAACTTCTTGGCACGCTGGTTTGGTGGCCGAATATGTAATAGAAGAATTTACCCGAATTCCTGTTGAAGTTGAATACGCATCCGAATTTCGTTATAGAAATCCAATTATCAATAAAGGCGATATCGTAATTGCAATTTCACAATCTGGTGAAACTGCCGATACACTAGCGGCCATAAAATTATCCAAAGAAAAAGGCGCCTTTGTATTTGGAGTTTGTAATGTTGTTGGTTCTTCTATATCACGAGAAACCCATGCAGGAGCCTATACACACGCTGGGCCAGAAATCGGAGTAGCGTCTACAAAAGCATTTACGACACAAATTACTGTTTTGACAATGATCGCCCTTCGATTGGCAAAAGCTAAAGGAACGCTTTCAAATTCTGATTTTCATAGGTATTTACAAGAATTGGAAGTCATTCCAGAAAAAGTAGAAGAAGCACTTCAAACCAACGATAAAGCAAAAGAAATTGCAGCCGTATTCAAAGACGCGCCCAATTGTCTTTATTTAGGACGAGGGTATAATTTCCCAGTGGCCTTGGAAGGCGCATTGAAATTGAAAGAAATCTCTTATATTCATGCCGAAGGATACCCCGCTGCCGAAATGAAACACGGTCCAATTGCTTTAATTGACGAACACATGCCGGTTGTTGTAATTGCTCCAAAACAAGGTCATTATGACAAAGTAGTGAGTAATATTCAAGAAATAAAATCTAGAAAAGGAAAAATCATTGCGGTGGTTACAAAAGGAGATACGCAAGTTCGTGAATTAGCAGACTATGTAATCGAAATTCCAGAAACATCAGATGCGCTTTCGCCATTATTAACAACAATTCCTTTGCAATTGCTATCTTACCACATTGCGGTTATGCGCGGATGCAATGTCGATCAGCCAAGAAATTTAGCAAAATCGGTAACCGTAGAATAATTAATTACACCTATATATTTTTATTAAAAGCGAGATTTTTTCTCGCTTTTATTATTAATATTAAATTTATTTGTTACTTTGGCTTTATTAAACCAACTAAATTTAAACAAATGAGAGTGTATTTACTTATTTTGTCATTGTTTTTTTGCAGCATTTCTTTTGCACAAAACAAGATAACAGGTTCAGTTACAGACAGTAACAAAAAACCAATTAGCGGCGCCAACATTAAAGTTGTAGGAGATTCAGCCAGTTCTGTTTCGGATGCCGATGGGAAGTTTTCAGTAGCAACTTCTAAAAAATTTCCAATTACCCTTGAAGTTTCAAGTGTAGGATTTGAAACTTCAAAAACAGAAGTTACATCTACCCAAAAAGTGAGCATTGTTCTTGCTGACAAAGAGACTAAATTGAACGAAATTGTAGTTTCTGCTTCTAGAACACCAGAGCGTGTTTTAGAATCTCCAGTGACTATTGAAAGAATGAGTATTCAAGACATCAAAAAGACAGCATCTCCTTCTTTTTATGATGGTCTAGAAAACTTAAAAGAAGTTCAAATGAACACAAGTAGTATGTCATTTAAGTCCATCAACACGCGTGGTTTTGCAACTGTTGCAAATGTTCGTTTTATGCAATTGGTTGACGGAATGGACAATTCTTCGCCTCTTTTAAACTTTGTTTTAGGAAACATGATAGGTATTTCTGAAATTGATGTTCAAAACGTAGAATTATTGCCTGGAGCTTCTTCTGCATTGTATGGAGCAAACGCTTTCAACGGAATTTTGTTCATGAATAGTAAAAGCCCTTTTACAAGTCAAGGAATTACAGCTTATGCAAAATACGGACAGACAAGCCAACAAGCAGCTGGAGTTAACACTTATGTTGATTATGGCGTAAGAGTTGCTCATGCTTTCAGCAAGTATTTTGCTGCAAAAGCTAACTTTACTTTTATGAACGGTACCGATTGGTATGCTACCAATTATAATGATAAAAAAACAGCTGGTATTGATAGAACGAACATTAATTATGACGGTATAAACGTTTATGGTGATGAGGTTTCTACAAATATTAAAGGAGTAGGATCTGCATTAGCAGGTCTTGGAATAATTCCAGCTTCAGCAGTAAATTTATTACCAAATACAAATGTAAGTAGAACGGGATATAACGAAGTTGATTTGACAGATAATAAAGCGTCAAACTCTAAAATTGATTTCTCTCTTCATTTCAGACCATTTGCAAATGATTTTGAAGTTATTTGGCAAAGTAAATTTGGTTTTGGAAACGCTGTTTATCAAGGTGCCAACAGATATTATTTGAACAACTTTTTTATGCAACAACATAAAATTGAATTCAAAGGTAAAAACTTCTTCGTAAGAGGATATACCACTACTGAAGATGGCGGAAGCTCTTATGACATGCTTTTCACAGGGATTAACATCAACAGAAAATGGAAAGATGATAAAACTTGGTTTGGACAATACGCAGGAGCCTATATTCAATCTACATTAGCGGGTGCAACTCCAGATGTTGCAAATGCTACTGCAAGAACGGTTGCAGATACAGGAAGATTCTTGCCAGGAACTCCAGAATTCAAAACGGCTTTTGATCAAGTTACGTCAGAAGCTAGTGTACTTTCTGGGTCAAAATTAGTTGACAATTCTAGAATTTATCACTCGGATGCGAATTATAATTTTAAAAACGAAATTAAATTTGCAGAAGTTCAAGTTGGTGGATCTTTCAGACAATATCAATTGAATTCTTATGGTAGAATTTATACCGATGCTAATGGACCAATATACTATAATGAATATGGTGTTTACTCTCAATTGTCTAAAAAATTATTAGAAGATAGATTGAAATTTACAGGGTCGGTTCGTTATGATAAATCACAAAATTTCAACGGAAGTTTCTCTCCAAGAATATCGTTAGTATATTCTGCAGGAGAAGCAAAAAGACACAATTTCAGAGCCTCTTTTCAAACAGGTTTCAGAAATCCATCTACACAAGATCAATATATCGGATTTAATGTTGGAAGCGCCATCTTACTTGGGTCTGCACCAGACAATTTGATAAGATATACGGAAACATTACCTGTTGGAACTCCTGTTGGGCAGTTTTTCGCAGGTGGAACTTCAGTTGTTATGACAGGATTAAACGCCTATAACAATTCCTATACATCATCTTCAGTAACCGCGCTTTCTGCTACTGGAAATCCTGACGTATTAAGAAAAACAAATACAAACTATGTAAAACCAGAGCAAGTAAAAGCAATCGAATTAGGATATCGTTCTGTTTTCAATGATGTTTCTGTAGATGTAAATGGTTATTACAATACCTATACTGATTTTATTGGAAATCTAAATGTTGTTGCTCCTTATTATGGAACGGCAATAGATGCTCCAAATCCATTAGGTGGCGCAACAGATCCAGGAACACAATCTTTACATGCACTTCAAAATGGAAATTACAGAGTGTATCAATTGTATACCAATACGAATATCGAAATCAAATCTCTTGGTTTCGGAATAGGTTTGTCTAAAAAAGTTTATAAAGATTTTGAATTTGGCGTAAATTATAACTTTGCTGAATTCCAATTTGATCAATCACAAGACGAAAGCTTTGAAGCAGGATTCAATACTCCAAAACATAGAGTTAAAGCTTCTATTGGAAACGAAAAATTATTCAAAAATTTCGGATTCA
>JBIKZR010000181.1:0-4567 GCA_044354635.1 Crocinitomicaceae bacterium
CATCGCAGGGTAGCTATGTACGGATGAGATAAGCGCTGAAAGCATCTAAGCACGAAACTCGCCTCAAGATGAGATTTCTTTTAAGGGCCGTGGAAGACTACCACGTTGATAGGCTACAGGTGTAAAGACAGTAATGTCACAGCCGAGTAGTACTAATTACCCGTAGATTTATAGACTCTTCTAATACATTATTTTACTGCTTCAGTCATCCGATATATCAATCTAAAACATTCGTGTTTCATTTATCTACCTAGTAGAATAGTGATTCCAACGCTTTAGGTGTCTATAGCAGCATGGTCCACCTCTTCCCATTCCGAACAGAGAAGTTAAGCCTGCTTGCGCTGATGGTACTGCCCTTTTGAGGGTGGGAGAGTAAGTCGATGCCGATCTTAAATCCCGATTCATTATTTGAGTCGGGATTTTTTTTTCAAACCTTTTTATAAGTATTTATAGGTCCAAAAAAATAGCTGCTATTATTTTAGCTTTATTTCTTAAATTTAGTTTTAGGTTTTCTAAAAATTAAATATATTATTAAAAGACTTAAAATAAGAAAACTAACCACTATAGTCCAGCTTTCTGCCATGAAAAGAGTAACTAAAAAACCTGGTGTAAAAAAAATAATAAACAGATGAAATTTACCTTGGTGGTTTTCTTTTTTCAAAATTGAATAATTTGAGTTGGAGTAATACAATAATGAAGTGCAATATCAAACTTGTTGATGTCGTCAATACTTGTGAATTCGTCAAAAAGGTGCAATCCAATAAATAAACATTCTTTCTTGCATTCCTTTAAAAACCGGTCGTAATAACCTTTGCCATAACCAATTCGATTCCCCTTCAAATCTATTGCTAATAAAGGAACAAATACTATATCGAATTCAGTTGAAAAAAGTTCTTTTCCGTAGCTTGGTTCAGGAATGCCTAGTTTATTTATAATCAATTGCTGTGTATTTTCAAATAGAAAATGTTTAAGCGAAATATGCTGTTTGTTTATTCTTGGCAAACCAACTCTAGTGCCATTTAATACTGCCTTTTCTAGAATCAAATAAGTATTAATTTCATTTTGCTGTTCAATAGGTAGAAAAAGACTTATGGTTTTGTTCCTGAGTTTAAAGTTTTCAAATATTATTGAACAGATAGACTCAGATATAGTATTCAATTGATCATTAGTGACAATTGATCTTTTCTTTTTGTAATTTTCTCGTATCTGTTGTTTTGTCATCTTAAAAAAAGATTTACGTATTAATTTCTTTAAAGTAAGTATTATTTTCACAATTAGAAAAATCAATTTTTAAAAAAAAAAGGATTAATTAAGAACTTGATAATTTAATTAATGTGAAATAACTTGTCACCCTTTGTGAATTCGAGATTTTATGAAACACTTGCTTTTGAGTATGTTATGTAATTTAACATATAATTAAGAAAGTTACAAATAATAGAGCGTACATTAGCTTAATTAAATGTAATAAAATGAATTATTTTCTATCGTTTACCACCCTGTTTTTAATAGGTTTTCATAATTATTTTTATTCTCAAGAAAAGGGGAATACTGCCTTGAGTATTAACGAGACACAAGATGTGCCAGATACGAATCGTGTAGAAGACACCTTTTATTCAACAAGAATCATCAACGGACATTCTACTGAAACATTAAGAAAAGGTGTTATGGAATTCCGCGTAGAACATCGTTTTGGAGATATCGCAGGCGATGCAGGTGGTGTTCAGACAATGTTTGGGTTCGATAATTCATCGGATATAAGAATTGCACTAGAATATGGTGTTACACGTGATTTGATGGTAGGTTTTGGAAGAAGTAAAGGCACAGGGGCTCCTTATAAATCCTTATTGGATGGTTTTATTAAATATAAATTTCTAACACAAAAAAAAACGGGAAGTCCTGTTACAATTAGTGCTTTAACAACAACGAGTTTTTCATATATGAAAGCTTCAAACGATAGTTCTCAAGTCAACGCATTTCCGAAATGGCAGCATCGCTTGGCTTATACAGCACAATTAAACATAGCAAGGAAGTTTAATGATAGAATTTCACTTGCGCTAATTCCAACTATGGTGCATAGAAATTATGTTGCTACGGATGATATTAATACATTGTTTTCAATTGGTGGTGCTGCAAGGTTTGGAATTAATTCCAAAATGGCAATATTGCTGGAATATTATCAAGTATTGCACCGTAAAGATGTTCGTGGAACAAATACGAATAGTCTTGGAATAGCATTTGAATGGATTACTTTTGGACATAATTTTACGCTTAACTTAACTAATTCCAAAGGATTTGGTGAGACCCAATTTATACCTTATACATACGAGAAATGGTCAAAAGGTCAATTTCGACTTGGCTTTTGTATCGGTAGAAAGTTTGAAAAAGAGTAGTAATTAAATAAAGAGAAAATATGAAAAATATATTCTATCCCTTAGCAGCAAGTTTAATCTTTTTGAGTTCAGCTTGGGTAGTTGTTAACGCTACAGATTACACTTTAAAGGAAGGTCATGTGATTCAATTTAAAAGTAAAGACCCAACAGGTGTATTTAAAACAATGAAAGGATCAATTAAATTTGATGAATCTGATTTGGAGAATTCAAAATTTGATTTGTCATTTGAAGTTTCTTCCATTAGTACAGGTAATGGTATGATGAATAAAAAAGCACAAACAGCAGAATGGTTTGATGCTTCAAAATATGCTCAAATTAAATATGTCTCAAGTAAAATTGAGAAGACAGGAGAGGGGTTCAATGTAATTGGGAAATTAACAATTAAAGGAGTTACCAAAGATAAAACAGTTCCTTTGAAAGTTTCAAAATCAGGTTCGGATTTAACTTTTTCTGGCAGTTTTATAGTCAATAGAATGGATTTTAAAGTTGGTAAAACTAGTGATGCGGTTCCAAATAATATGAATATTAATTATTCAATTCCAGTTTCCAAAAAGTAAAATTATGTTTAAAAATATTTTTTTAACAGGTTTATCTTCAAGTATATTTGGAACACTTGTTAGTGTTGCCTACATTTTTGTATTCAAATATTCCCCTTTAGAAGCAGATTTCACGGAAAAGGCCACATTGGGATATCTTCTTAGCTTAAATGTACTAATAGGAATGTCAACGTGTTTCTTATATTTCACATTGATTAAATTATTGAAGAAAGAGAATATAACCTCATTTCTTGTTGGTATAATTTTAAGTGGCACCTCAATTGCAATCGCATTACTGTTTATGTTTAAAGTAGATAATCAACTCGTATTTAAGAATGAAAATGCGGAGCTTTATAAAGATTTTTATTATTTCATTCTTGCACCAATCTCCTTTTTTTCTGGTTTATCCTGGTTTACCTTTAAACCTCTTTTTATCAAATAGAATTATGAAAATACAAAGATTTATATTTTTCGGGATTGTTTTGATCTTTTTTGCAGTAATTTCTTCTTGCACAAAAGAAAAAGTTCCAGTATCGAATACTGTTACTTGCACGGATACAATTTTATTTTCTACACAAATTGAGCCGATGATACAAAATAATTGTATTAGCTGTCATGCTATAGGTGGCTCTCTACCTTTATTGACTAATCATGTAGAGATTTCTGCCAACGCATCTAGTATACTTTCTACTATGAATGGATCGCCTCAATTGATGCCTTTAAATGGTCCGGCATTGAATGATACTTTAATTCAGCAGTTTTCTTGCTGGATTAGCCAAGGAAAAGCAAATAATTAAAAATCTATATACTATGAAAAAACACTACATTTTACCAATTTCGGCGATTATTTTTGCTGGTTTTTTATCTTTTCAGAAATCTGGAAATTTTAAAATTGAAAAATATTTTTCAAAATCTGGACATTTAAATGCTTCTGGTTCGCAAATTGGAAGAACCGGAGCGCCTGGAGAACAAAATTGTACCGGTTGTCATTCTGGTTCTGCTCAAAGCGGCGCAACTGAAAACACTTTAGTGTTGATCAATAATTTTACTCCGGTAACTACCTATTTGCCAGGAACAACGTATTCTGCTACGTTAACAATGGCATCAAATCCAGCAAAAAAAGGTTTTCAAGCGACCGCTTTGGATGGCACAAATACCATGGCAGGAACCTTCGTAGCAAGCACCAATACCGCAATTAGCGGAACAACACGAAAATATGCAAACCATAAATCCACCAGTAATACTTCCGCTGTAACCTCTTGGCTTTGGTCTTGGACGGCTCCAACGACAAATGTTGGAGATATTACTTTTTACGTTGCCACCAATAAAACAAACAGCAACAATAACGATTCTGGCGATATTATTTATCTGTCTCAGCACGTAATTGGAGTTTCTGCTTCTTCCGGAATTTCAGAAGTGGAAAAGCAAGGGAATAACTTTATTGCTGGTTATGCACCAGATAATAATAGCGTCATTCTTAATTTTAACAATTTAAGTGCGGGAGATTTATTCTTCAATTTGGTGGATATGAATGGACGTTCGGTTTTTACCTATGATCTTGGTGCTGCTCAAATTGGAGAAAACAAACAGTCAATAATGTTGCCCGCAGATATTAAGAATGGGATGTACGTTGTTAATCTA
>JBIKZR010000011.1:0-14509 GCA_044354635.1 Crocinitomicaceae bacterium
AATCGCTCAGCATCGAATTGTCGCCAACCAACAAAAAACGTGTTTCCACAAGCAACTTTCATCGTGTCTTCAAAATAATACGGGATAAATTCATTGCGCTGTGTGCCATAAATTGGACTTCTTGGGAAGAAAACATTGTCTTCATATAGCACTGCGCCTGGCATACCACCATTGTCTGCCCAAACTGTAAGTAGAAATAATTTATCGGAAACATCGTTAACGGTTGGCGCAAAATGCATCAATAATCCAATCAACGAATCGGCTTCATAAGCCGTATATTTCACTGCTAATCTTGCTTGTGTAGATGTTGGACCGTACGCTTTTTCAGCACTTCCATCGTCGTAACTATAATAATTAGAGAAATATTGGTGGCTTAACGTTGAGTCGTTTCCAGCGAAATTTGGGAATTGAGCAGATACGGTAGTCAAAACATCAAATGTTTGATCGTTTCCAGACTTAGAAATGTCGTAAACATAGCCACCAGATAAATCGTGGAAGGAAGAATACGTTGTTTGCGGTCCGTAGTTAATATTTCCGCCGGATAGCACTTGGCCATTTAGTAAAAAGGTTCCTTCAGTTGTTCCCGAATAACTTATTTTCACTTCTCCATCTTGATTGTTTTCGGGTAAATTACTCCCGTTATGCACAACAACCCTAGTTTCTTGATTCATTTTATCTTGCGGATTATTCACAAAATGATCCCAAGGAACAGATGTGTACGTTTGGAGTAAACTTCCAGTAGGATAGACAAATGCGAAGTCTTTGAATAAAGTATCTTGGTAACCGGAAAGACTACGTAAATGAACATAATCAATATGAAAATGATCCAGGTTACCTGCTAATGAACCATAATTTTTGAACCTAAACTGAAACCCTTTTTTGAAATACAATGGATCTTCTAAACGGACATGACCAACTGTAAATTCTTCTGTTGAAAGCCCTGCTGGTGAAACGCTCCAAACCCTGTTCCATTGGTCGAAATCTTTGGCGTAAAACTCCAGCACTAAGGAATCCATGCTTTCAGGAATATCGCCTAAACCTCCAATTTGGTATAGGAAACTGAAATAGACCGAATCGGATGCCGCCAAACCTTGTAAATCCAATGGTTTAGACGTTAAAAAATCTGCGTAATTTGTTATCAAAGAACCAATCTGGTAAGGAAAACCGTCAGCATCCAACCCGTCAAATGTGGCAACTCCCAAAGACCTTGGTTCAAATGCATATCTGTAATTGTGGTAAACATTATTGTCTAGCCAATACGCGTTTGGATTATTTAAATTCGCGAAAAATTGCGTCGCAGAATCCTGAAATAATTCAGGGCTAGTAATCCAAACGGTATCTGAAATATCCGGCGTTCCAATCGTATCATAGATATAGTATGGCGGAAATAAATTCGTGGTAGTATAATCTACTGGATAATTGGAAAGGTCCCCAACTTTATATGGCGTGGCGGAGAAATTTTGGTCTATAAACGTCGCCGTTTCTAAATTGAAAATTCTTCTAAACGTTTGTTGTTCCGTTAAGAATAATGCATTAGGAATTGGAAGTAAGGTTCCATTGTCGAGAATTCTATATTTTTTATCTGAAGTAACTCCTGGATCTGCGTAATCCGCAGCATAGGTTTCGAAATGATTTTTTGAAAACTCATCAAAAAATGGCAGACTCAAGGTGTCGGACTTATAGATGAAAGTGCTGTCAAATGTTCCCGCGTTGATTTTTTGATTTATACCTGCTTTTTTAGTGCTATATAAATCAGGGTTTCCACTTAATGGACCCGCTTCTTCTCCCTGCGAAAAAAAAAATGCAGGAAAAGAAAGAATTGCCAATAAAATATTAAATGCTTTCATCCTATAGCTTATTACTGAATCATGGGTTTTGGAAATCGTCTGCGAAGTTTTTTGTCGCGTAAACGGTTATTGTCGAACCAGCTGGAATCAAAATGCCTTCAATATATTCTGGTGATTGCGAATTAATTCTAGCGGCCATGGAATCTGCTTGAGTAATGCACTCATCACAAACCGGCAAAAAACCAAAAGAACCCAAGGTTGCTAAACGATCTTTTGCTTCGTATATTGTCAAGCCGTATAAATTTGGTATTTCCGTTGGTTCGCCAACATCATTTCTACCAACAACGAGCGTAATGGTTGAGCCGATAGGAATTCGAACTCCTTCTGTTACGTTTCTACCTTTAAAAAGTTGCTCCAAAACTGCGCCATTCGCTTCGTTGGAAGGCTGGTACTGGATTCTACATTTTAATCCTCTATTCTTCAAAATACTTTCTGCAAAGCGTTGCGATTTATCCACTAGGCTAGGCATTTCGACTAACCGCGATTTTTTGGAAACCCGAACGCGAACAACCCGCCCTTCTTTTACGAAAACTTTTGAGAAAATTGTTGCCGACGGATCTTGATCCAAGATTGTTCCCTCTGCTTTAGAAGGGTCGTAAATTGAATCCAGCACTTCAAACTCCAGTTCCATTTCTTCTAGTTCCGTTTGAATCGTACTGACATTTCTTCCAATTAAGTTAGGAACTTGGATTTGTTGTCCATGATTGGTGAACGTGTCCAAATAAAAAATTGTAATTCCGACAATCAAGATATACGCAAGTATCACCAAACCGAGTTGTTTCAGAAAATACTTGGTTAGAATAAACGCTTTTAATTTTTTCAAAAATTCCATAAATCGAATCAATTGTGCAAATATAGAAATTATGCCAAACTTATAATACAAAGGATGGCATTAACTATGCCACCAAACGTATTTCTTAGAAATTCGGAGCCAATGCATGGGATTTGAAAAAGTTATCAATGTATTGATATGCTTCTTCGGCGGTATCCACTAAAACAAAAAGATTCATGTCGCCAGCGGAAACATTGTGTTCCATATCCAGCATTGCATGTTCAATCCATTGCAACAAACCTGCCCAATATTCTTTTCCAATCAATACAATTGGTCGTTTATTGATTTTTTTTGTTTGCATCAGCGTAATTGCCTCAAATAATTCGTCAAGTGTCCCAAATCCTCCTGGCAAAATCACAAACCCTTGCGCATACTTGACAAAAATTACTTTTCGAACGAAAAAATAATCGAATTCCAAGTTATGTTCCGCATCGATATATGGATTGTGATTTTGCTCGAATGGCAGGTCAATATTCAAACCAACCGATTTTCCGCCGCCTTGTTGCGCACCTTTATTTGCCGCCTCCATTATTCCGGGTCCGCCTCCGGTTATAACACCATAACCGCCTTCCGCAAGCTTTTCAGCAATATCAACTCCAATTTGGTAATACCTACTATCTGGTTTTGTTCGAGCAGAGCCAAAAACGGAAATACAAGGTCCGATTTTCGCCATTCTTTCGTACCCTTCCACAAATTCTGACATTATTTTAAAGATTGCCCAACTATCGTTGATTTTTATATCGTTCCAATCTTTTTTAATTTTATTCATTTCAACTGATTTTAAGACCTTACACTTCGAATAATAGTAAGATGGTTTTAATTCTTACGCTATTCTAGGAAATTTAAAAGTACTATTATTAGTTTGGGATATTCACGAATTGAATTTATTTTTTCAACACGCGTTTTCTTATAATTCGCTGAAATAAACTACTTTCGAATTCTAATGAAAAAAGCCGTTTTTATAGCCCTTATTTTTTCGGTGCATGTTTCTGCACAGCGCAATTTATTCAGTCCTGCTGATTCGTTGCACTCAAAACGAGTTTCTGCAATATCCATTGGATTGGGAAGTGCTTATGCGGGAAGTATGATTGGCCTTCACGAAGTTTGGTACAAAAATCAGGAAAAATCAAAATTTCACACTTTTAATGACGGAAGCAACTGGCTTCAAATGGACAAATTAGGACATGTTTACACGAACTATTCCATTAGTCGTTTGAGTGGTGATTTATATAAATGGTCTGGAATGAACAATCGAAAAGCTGCAATTTTAGGAGCCGGAATTGGAATTGGATTCCAAACAACGCTTGAAATTTTCGATGCTTATAATGTAGACTGGGGATTTTCCTGGTACGATGTTGCTTCAAATGCCTTAGGTGCTGGTTTGTATTTAGGACAGGAACTCGCTTGGGAAGAACAGCGAATATTATTAAAATTTTCCTATCATCCAACAGAATATGCGGCAATCCGTCCTGCTGTTTTGGGTGCTAATTTTCAAGAGCGACTATTGAAGGATTATAATGGGCAAACCTATTGGTTGAGTTTTAATCCTTTTTTATTTTCCCCAGATTCAAAATTCCCAAAATGGCTTTGTTTTTCGTTTGGCTATAGCGCGGATGCAAAACTGGTTGGTAATAAAGAAATATACACCCATTCAATTGGTAATAAACAAGTAAACTATGTTTCAAGACGCCAGTTTTTAGCATCTTTAGATATTGATTTTAGTAGAATCCCTGCAAAGAAACCTTGGCTTAAAGCTGTTTTAAAGCAGTTGAATTATGTTAAGATTCCATTTCCGGCACTCCTTTTTCAGAATGGAAAATTTAATGGGAAAGCGCTTTATTTTTGATGCGTTTCAAAGCTCCTTTATTTCTTAATCAAATCAACTTTAAATTCAAAAGCCACAACATTTCCTTCTTTAGAGTCGGGTTTCATACCAAACAAAGTGCGATCAATAGAAGACTTCCCAATTAGAACTGGAACCTTTTTACCTTTTGATTCCACTATTCCAATATACTTCAATTGAATTGGCAAATCTTTTGAGACACCCAGCATAGTGAATTTACCCTTCAATTCGTAGCCATCATCCGTTTTAGAAAGACTAGAGGAATTATAGGTCATTTCAGGAAATTTTACTGCCCCAAAATATTCAGGCGCGAGGAGTGATTCGTCCCTGTATTTGTTGAAAGTGGTTAGCTGTGATAAAGGTAAGTGAATAGCAAAAGAAGAATTTTGAATGCTTGGCGCAATAGTTATTTCTCCCGTGAATGATTTGAAAGCACCTTTCGTAATTCCACCTTTTGGTCCTAGTTGAAAATTTACCTTTGCTGTAGTTGGATCAATTTGATAGAATCCGATAATACTATCCAAGGAAACTCCTTTCAAGTCAAAAGGACTAACTTCTGTGATTTTATTTTCTGTACCTATTTCTTTCGGAGAGGAAACACTTAAATTTAAGGCTGCTTTTTCCTCTTGGTTGATCAGCATCGGAGCAAAGAATATTCCGCCTCCAATGACAAATGCAGTTAGCGTTTCCGCAAGTAAAAAAGTTGGAAATAATGATAAAGCGATTGAAATACCGACCAAAACACCAATGTATGCATCCATTCCACCAAGATCAGATTTCTGTGTAAACAAAAGTAAAACTCCAAATAAAACGAACAAAACTAGAAATAGGCCAAGCGTTAACGCAGCTGTTAAATGCTTTTTAGAAGAAACTAAAACATGCAGAAACAAAACTGCAAATGCGCCGAAGAAGATGCCTTCTAGTGTTTTTCCCAATGTTAATTCAACCGTTTCCAATTCAGCCAGAGAGACGAAGAAATGACTTAACGAGAGTAGCAATAATGCAATTCCGACATTCTTAAATCTATCGTTTCGATAAAAAGAAAGCGCTAAATATCCTACAGCAACACATAAAATACCAAAATCTGAGGCGAAAAACGAACCAAGAAAGGCACTAAATCCAATAAAAAACACAATAAAAACTTGCTCTAATTCTTCCGTATTTGTTAAACCAATCCATGCACTAAGCAATCTACTTTTCAATCGTGCTAATGGTATAATTAGTATTCCAATTATTGGAAGCGCCAATAGTGGAATACTATTAACGGTAAAATCATAGCCGTTAAATGAATATTTGGTAGAAATAAATGCAAAGGAGCCGACAGATAAAAGAATCGGAATAATCCAGGAAAACTTTATTTCTTGCAGTGTTTTTAAGCGGGAAAGAACAAGGTTTAAGGATAGAAAAAGGATTATAGCATAACTTACTTGTTGGTTTCCTTCCTCGGAAACAATCTTAGAACTTACCAATAAGGAAACAGCAATTGCGAGTAAATAACTTACGACATCCTTGAGAGAATCCTTTTTTAAAAGAAAAAATAGGAAAGACGCGATTCCTAAAGCGATAAAAGAAAGTGTATTTATGAATTCCATTTTTTTAATTTAGTTCAAATATACGGCATTTTACTTACCATGGTAAGTTTATTCTACAGAAAGAAGAGTTAAAAAGTTTATCGACCAGTGAAGGATCTGTTTTTATAAAAAAATAGGTGTCTTAAGAATTTGGATTTACCGTATAGAATTTTTCTACAGATTTTTATTCTTCAAGTTCAACTTGGATAAAGCATGAAAATAAGGAAGCGATAAATTTTCTTCCAAGTGCAGTAAATGTTGCATTCTATGGCAATCTGAACCAACAAAATCGACCAAATTTGCATCGATTAGTCGCTCTGCCTGTTTTCTCACGTTCGGACCATAGTGTCCGGTCAACGAATTTAGATTTACTTGGATATTTACTCCTTTACTGCGCAACTCAATGGCTTTATCCAATGAATCGTGGTAATAGGAATAACGTTCAAAATGGGCTAAAACCGGTTTGTATTCTGCCATTTGCATTTCAAAAAACAATTGGCTTTCAAAAACTGGGGGCGACTGAAAAGAAAATTCAATCAAGACGTAGCGATCACCGAAGGATAATACACTTCCATTTTTGATTTTCTCAATTAAAATTTCATCAAAATAATATTCTGCGGCAGCCTGAATTTCGATTTTCAGACCAATATTCTTCGCTTCGAGTTGAACCTCCGCCAATCCTTTTATTATAATTTCTTCCGTGTTGTTATACACTTCATTCATTATATGCGGGGTTGTGATAACTTTCTTGTATCCTAAATTTTCAAATTTGCATAACATGGCAATTGTTTCGTCCATGCTTTTTGATCCATCGTCAATTCCAGGAATTAAATGGCTGTGCATGTCATTTTCTAGATTCGATAAATCGAAAGGAGGTACTAGTTGTTTTTTGCCAAAAAGACGAAAAAAAAGATTCATGAAAATTTAATTAACGATCTGAGTACATTTTTGTATAATACGTTTGGTATGCACCACTGGTAACTTTTTCTATCCAATCTTGATTTGCAAGATACCAATCCACCGTTCGATTCAATCCTTCTTCAAACGCAATAGTTGGTTTCCAACCCAATTCATTTTCTATCTTCGAAGCATCAATTGCATACCGCAAATCATGGCCTTTTCTGTCCGTAACATAGGCTATTAATTTTTCAGAAGTTCCGATTTCTCTTCCTAATTTATCGTCCATCATGCGGCATAAAAAATGCACCAAATCTATGTTAGTCCATTCATTTAAGCCACCAATATTATACGATTCTCCAATTTTACCAATGTGAAAAATCACGTCAATTGCCCGAACATGGTCTTCAACCCACAACCAATCGCGTATATTCTCCCCTTTACCATAAACTGGCAATGGTTTATTATTTTGAATATTTAGAATCATCAATGGAATTAATTTTTCGGGAAAATGATGGCTTCCATAATTATTGGAGCAATTAGACATTTTGATTGGAAGACCGTAAGTATGGTAAAATGCGGAAACAAAATGATCGGAAGATGCTTTCGATGCAGAATAAGGACTTCTTGGGTCAAATGGCGTTTTCTCCGTGAAAAATCCATCTTCGCCTAAGCTTCCATACACCTCATCTGTTGAAACGTGGTGAAAAACATGCTCGCTGCCTTTCCAGAAATCTTTGGAAGTTTGCAGTAGATTTACAGTTCCCACAACGTTGGTAAGCACGAAATCCATCGGTCCTTCTATCGAACGATCCACATGTGATTCTGCAGCCAAATGAATGACATCTGTTATTCCATAGGTTTCAAAAGCAGCTTTTACATCCGAAATGGAAACAATATCTCCCTTTACAAAAATATAATTAGGGGCGTTTTCTATATCGCACAAATTCTCTAAATTTCCTGCATAGGTTAACTTATCGAAATTAATTATTTGATATTCCGGGTATTTATTCACAAATAAACGAACAAGATGGGACCCGATAAATCCTGCCCCACCCGTTACTAATATGCGTTTTTTGAATTCCATCGCAAATTTAATTTTTATTTACAGCTTGATTTTACTTGAAAACAGGTTAAGCTTTCAACTTTCTCAATACCTAATTGATATAGTTCTAAACTACATTTAAGTATTACAGCGACCAATATTCCAAATCCTTAATTGCGCCCTTGTAGATGCCTTTTACATCAATAAAAACACCTTGTCCATCCTTCAATAAGTACTTAAAATCAGCTTCAGTATAGTTCTTATATTCTTTATGGTTTACCGCAACAATAATTGCATCGTAATCGTTTCCTGGTAATTCGTTCAAGCCAATCCCATACTCGTGCACCATTTCCTCTGAGGAAGCGTGTGGATCTATCAAATCAACATATACTTGAAAGGATTTCAACTCATTCACCACATCGATTACTTTAGAATTTCGGATATCGCTTACATCTTCTTTAAACGTTGCGCCCATTACTAAAACTTTTGCATCTTGGATATGTTTTCCTTGCGCAATTATTTTTTTAACGGTTTGTTTTGCAATGTAACCTCCCATAGAATCATTAACAAAACGGCCGCTAGTAATAACTTTAGAATGGTAACCTGCAAGTTGCGCTTTGTGTGTTAAATAATATGGATCAACACCAATGCAATGTCCACCGACCAAACCAGGTGAAAACTTCAAAAAATTCCATTTTGTCCCTGCTGCCTCTAACACATCAAACGTGTTAATTTTCAGCCTATTGAATATTATAGACAATTCATTCATCAGTGCAATATTTAAATCACGCTGAGTATTTTCGATAATTTTAGCCGCTTCTGCCACTTTAATGGTTGTCGCTCTGTGCACGCCAGCTCCAACAACCAATTCGTATGTTTTAGCAATTATATCCAACGATTCTTCGCAACAGCCGGATACAACTTTTACAACATTCTGTAACGTATGTTCCTTATCTCCTGGATTTATTCTCTCCGGAGAATAACCAACTTTAAAATCCTCTTTGAATTTCAATCCAGATTCTTGTTCCAAAACTGGGATACAATCTTCTTCCGTGCAACCAGGGTAAACAGTGGATTCAAAGACAACGTAATCTCCTTTTTTCAGTGCTTTTCCAACCGTACTAGAAGCGCCAAGCAATGGTCTAAGATTCGGTAAATTAGCACCATCAATTGGTGTTGGAACGGCAACAATAAAGAAATTTACATCTTTTAAATCATCCATATTAGCTGTAAAAGTAATATCGCAACCTTCAAAATCACTTGCTACCAACTCATTACTTGGATCGATATGTTCCTTCATTAGGTTCACACGTTCTTGGTTGATATCAAAACCAACAACTTTAATTTTTCTTGCAAATTCAAGGGCAATTGGTAAACCTACATACCCTAATCCGATTACTGCAAGAGTGGCTTCTTTTTTAATTAACTTAGTATACATTGTTTTGTTCATTTCTTACTTTATATATTCTTTCAATAATCTCAACAATCTTTAGACCTTCCAGAGCATTTGTAGTTGCCGAAGTTCTTCCTTTTAATGTGTCAATTACATTTTTAATTACATAGTTGTGGTTCGCAGCGGAACCTTTATATACGCCATAATCGTTTCCAGGATTGGTTTCTGCTAATTCGGGCATTGTATAATTTTCAATAGAACAAACTTCTACTTCATTCATATATTGTCCACCAATTTTAACGCTTCCCTTTTCTCCAATTATTGTAATGGAACTTTCCAGATTTTGGTTGGCAACGGAAGTAGAATAATTTATAGATCCCATTCCACCATCTACGAAGTCAAAACTTACAAATCCAGAATCTTCAAAAGCGGTCGTTTCCTGATGATTGAAGTCAGCAAATTTTCCTTGAATGTTATCAATATCCCCAAATAACCAGTACATAATATCGATAAAATGAGAGAATTGTGTAAATAATGTTCCACCATCCAAATCCTTGGTTCCTTTCCAACCGCCTTTTTTATAATACCGGTCGTCTCTATTCCAATAACAGTTCAATTGTACCATAAATATTTTACCCATAATTCCATTTTCTATAACGGATTTAATCCATTCGGAAGGCGGAGAGTAGCGGTTTTGCATAACACAAAAAACTTGACGGGAAACTTGCAAAGATTTAAAAATAACCTTCTCGCAACCGTCTTTTGTCAAGCCCATTGGTTTTTCGCAGACAACGTGCATTTTTTCATTCAATGCAGCCAAACTTTGCGCGGCATGAAAGCCATTAGGTGTACAAATATTTACTACGTCGATTTCCAATCCTGACGCAAATAAATCTTCCATCGTTGAAAAGAAGGGAACGCCAAAATCAACTGCATTGCATTCTTCTGGTGATCGCACGTCTACAAAAGCAACTAGTTCACCTTCTTCATCCCTGCGAATCATTTCAGCATGACGCTTTCCAATGTGCCCAGCTCCTACAACTGCAAATTTTATTTTTTGATCTGCTTTGATCATAGTTTTGTTTATTTAATAATACTGTTATTCAGCGGTACAAATTTGAGATAAAAAACTCAATTATAACACGTAAACCAATCCGTTTTCTAATTTATATGCCTCGCCACCTTCCGGACAAACTGCCACTCCATTTGAATCAAACTCCAAACGGTGACCAAATTTACTCATCCATCCTATTTGACGAGCTGGATTGCCAACAACTAATGCGAATGGTAAAACCGTTTTAGTTACAACAGCACCAGCACCAATAAAGGCATATTCTCCAATATCGTGTCCGCAAACAATTGTTGCATTGGCGCCAATACTTGCACCTTTACGCACTATCGTCTTTGCATATTGATCTCTTCTATTTACGCCACTTCTTGGATTCGTTACATTGGTAAAAACCATGGAAGGCCCAAGAAAAACATCGTCTTCACATTCAACACCTGTGTAAAGAGAAACGTTGTTTTGGATCTTTACATTGTTTCCGAGAATAACGCCTGGAGAAACAACGACGTTCTGACCAATGTTGCAACGCTCTCCTATAGTGCAATCAGACATAATATGTGAAAAATGCCAGATTTTTGTGCCTGTACCAATTGTACAACCAGCATCTACAACTGCTGTTTCGTGGGAAAAATATTCCATTAGCGAATTATATATTTATCAAAATCATTATGATCTGTTTGCATCAATTCTTCCTGCGAAAGACTTTTAAAATAAGCGTATGTTATTTTTAAACCTTCCGCTCGATCAATCTTTGGTTCCCAGTCCAATAAAGCTTGCGCTCTCGCAATATCCGGCTGGCGTTGTTTTGGATCATCCACTGGAAGATCTTTGTAAATTACTTTTTGATCTGTGCCAGTTAATTTTATAATTTCTTCAGCAAAATCGCGTATAGAAATTTCGGACGGATTTCCAACATTAACCGGATAAGGATAATCGCTATGCAATAAACGAACGATACCTTCAACCAAGTCATCTACGTAACAAAACGATCTTGTTTGTGATCCGTCGCCGAAAATAGTCAAATCTTCTCCTCTTAGCGCTTGACCAATAAATGCAGGTAATACGCGGCCGTCATTCAGTCGCATCCTTGGTCCATAAGTATTGAAAATACGAATAATTCGCGTTTCAATTCCATGAAAATTATGATATGCCATGGTGATTGCCTCTTGAAAACGTTTTGCCTCATCGTAAACGCCTCTCGGTCCGACAGGATTTACATTTCCCCAATAATCTTCCGTCTGAGGATGAACTGTTGGATCGCCGTATACTTCCGAAGTGGAAGCAATTAAAACTCTAGCACCTTTCGCTTTTGCCAATCCCAAACAATTATGAATTCCCAAAGATCCAACTTTTAGTGTTTGAATCGGGATTTTCAAATAATCTATTGGACTTGCTGGAGAAGCAAAATGCAAGATATAATCCAATTCACCTGAAACATGAATAAACTTGGAAACATCGTGGTTATAAAACTCAAAATTCTCCAACTTGAATAAGTGCTCGATATTTTTTATTCTTCCCGTAATTAAATTATCCATGGCAATAACATGGTAATCTTCTTTTACAAATCGGTCGCATAGGTGAGAACCTAAAAATCCCGCTGCTCCAGTGATCAGTATTCGCTTGCGTTTAATCATGTACTTATGGATTAACTTTAAATTTTTTAGTAGTCATTTCTATTGGAATATTTGTTTTTACCCAACAACCTTGCGTCCAATGGAATTATAGTAAAATCCTTTTTCATTCATTTCCTCTGCTTCAAATAAGTTACGACCATCGAAAATTACTTTGTCTTTTAGAAGAGAAGCAATTCTATCAAAATCAGGATTTCTAAAAATCCCCCATTCTGTACAAATAAGAAGAGCATCTGCTTCTGTTAATGCATCGTACTCATTTTGAGCGTATTCTATTTTATCACCAATTAGCTGCGAAACATTTTTCATTGCTTCAGGATCGTATGCAGATACAGTTGCTCCTGCTTTTGTAAGTTCATCAATCATGTATAAAGCTGGTGCTTCGCGAATATCATCTGTATCCGGTTTAAACGCCAAGCCCCAAACTGCAATTTTTTTTCCTTTCAAATCCCCACGAAAATAGTTTTTTATTTTGGGCATCAAAATTGTTTTTTGGTTTTCATTGACGGCCATTACCGCTTTTAAAATTTCAAAAGAAAAAGAATACTCGTTTCCTGAGTTTACCAATGCATGCACATCTTTAGGAAAACAAGATCCGCCATACCCAATTCCTGGGAATAGAAATCTTTTTCCGATTCGATCATCCGATCCGATACCAATTCTAACTTTATCTACATCTGCACCAACAATTTCACAAAAGTTTGCGATTTCATTCATGAATGTTATTTTGGTCGCCAAAAAAGAATTTGCTGCATATTTCGTTAATTCTGCAGATTTCTCGTCCATAAAAAGTATTGGATTTCCTTGTCTCACGAATGGCTTATACAATTGTTCCATTATTTTTTGAGCAAGAGTAGAAGATGTTCCAATGACAACGCGATCTGGTTTCATGAAATCATCTACCGCAAAACCTTCTCTCAAAAACTCCGGATTGGAAACTACATCGAATGGAACACGTGCATTTTTTGCAATCGCTGCCTGAACCTTATCTGCAGTTCCAACAGGCACAGTGCTTTTATCAACGATTACTTTATAATCTTCCAATAAATTCCCTAGTTGATCAGCAACGCCTAGAATGTAGGAAAGATCCGCAGACCCATCTTCTCCTGGAGGAGTTGGTAAGGCAAGGAAAATAATTTCTGCACCTTTAATTCCTTCTGCCAAATCTGTAGTAAACGTTAAGCGATTAGCATGGATATTTCGTTCGAATAAGACATCTAAATGTGGCTCGTATATTGGAATTTCTCCATTGCGCATGCGTTCCACTTTAGAAGCATCAATATCTACACAGACAACTTGATTTCCGGTCTCCGCAAAACATGTTCCTGTCACTAAACCTACATATCCTGTGCCTACTACCGTGATTCGTTTCATAAAAAGGTTTTATTTAATTTGATACGTTGGTAGAAATGAATTCTGCTGCCGCACTGCAAATATACTCTAATTGTTCTTGTTCCATTTCAGTGTGAATCGGCAAAGAGATTACACGTTGTGTCAACCAATCCGTAATCGGAAGAACTGTATCACTGCTTCCAAAAGAAGCAAACATTTTTTGCCTATGCGCCGGAACAGGATAATAAATCATCGAAGGAACATCTTTTGTTGCTAAAAAAGCATTCAAAGCATCGCGGTCAATTCCATTTAGTGTTAAAGTATATTGGTGAAAAACATGCTTAGATTCTTTCCCTCTAACAGGTGTTTTAACGCCTGGGAATTGCGCAAAAAACGCATCGTAGTGGTCTGCAACTTTTCGACGTGCTAGAATATAACCATCCAATTGTCTCAGTTTTATGCGCAAAACTGCTGCTTGAATACTATCTAGTCGGGAATTGCATCCAACAATATCGTGGAAATACCGTTCACTTTGTCCATGATTTGCAACCATTCGCATCGTTGCTGCCAATGCATCGTTATTGGTGCAAATTGCTCCTCCATCTCCATAACAACCTAAATTTTTAGACGGAAAAAAAGATGTACAACCAATATCTCCTATGGTTCCTGTTTTAGAAACGCTGCCATCCGAGTGGTAATAGTCACTTCCAATTGCTTGCGCATTATCTTCTACAACAAATAAGTTGTGTTTTTTAGCAATTTCCATTATTGCGTCCATGTTTGCTGCTTGTCCGTATAAATGAACAGGCACAAGCGCTTTGGTTTTGGCTGTAATAGCAGCTTCAATTACTGCTGGATCCATGCAAAAGGTATCCTTATCTACTTCGACAAAAACTGGTTTTAAACCAAGCAAAGCCATAACTTCTGTTGTAGCAATATATGTAAAAGATGGCGTAATCACCTCATCGCCTGGTTTCAATCCCAAAGCCATAAGTGCAATTTGCAATGCATCTGTTCCATTTGCACACGGAATAACATGCTTAACACCAAGG
>JBIKZR010000182.1:0-4550 GCA_044354635.1 Crocinitomicaceae bacterium
ATCATAAGTTACCAAAAGTATCTTTTGACATGGTGATGGGCGCTGATCCACAAATAGAAGGTTCAAAAGCCGGATTGTCTGCAATGGCCGGTTCAATGATTCTGTCTGGAACAATCAACCGCACAAAAGATCAATTGGACAATGAGAAAGATTATATTGGCGCTTCAATAGATGCAAATGCAACCTCCATTACACTTTCTTGTTTGACAAAGCACATGGATAAAGGTTTGATGTTGCTTTCAGACGTTTTAATGAATGCTAATTTCCCGCAAACGGAATTTGACCGGATTAAAAAACAAAATGAATCCAGTTTAATGGCTGCAAAGTCAGATCCGGGGTCCATGGCAGATAATGCTGAGAAAAAGGCAAATTTCCTAAACCATCCGTATGGTGAAATAATGACCGAGGAAACCTTGAATGCTATCACACGTGCAGATGTTTTGAACTACTTTAAATCCACATTTACACCAAAAGGAAGTTATTTAGTTATTGTTGGTGATATTACGAAAAGTCAAGCAATTGCCTTAGTTGATCAATATTTCTCTAAATGGGAAGGAACGGAATCCTTTAAAAAAGATGCTGGAGATGGTAATCTAAACAAAGGAAATCGCGTTATTTTCGTTAAAAAACCTGGTGCTGTTCAATCTGTTATTCAAATATCATTTCCAATGAAAATAAGAACAGGTGATGAAGATCAATTACCGTTAACTGTTTTGAATGGAATACTTGGGGGCGGTGGTTTTGGCACACGTTTAATGCAAAATCTTCGTGAAGACAAAGCATACACGTATGGCTGTTATTCTTCCTTAAATATCACTGAAGATGGTTCTTGGATGTCGATTGGTGGAAATTTCAGAAACGATGTTACGGATTCTGCCATTATACAAATTTTATTTGAATTGGATAATATTACGAATGGATACGTGAAAGAAGAAGAGTTAAATCTTACAAAATCATCTATGGCTGGAGGTTTTGCGCGTTCTTTGGAACGCCCTCAAACTATTGCACGTTTTGCTTTGAATATTATCAAAAATGAATTAGACAAACAATACTATCAAACGTACCTTACACGTTTGGAAGCAGTAAACAAAGAAGCAGTTTTAACGATGGCGCAAAAATATTTCACCGCGAAAAACTGCAACATTGTAGTTGTTGGAAATGACCAGATAATCGAACGATTGAAACAATTCGATGCCGATGGTAAAATAGAATTCCTAGATGCATATGGAAACGAAGTGAAAGATTTAAAGAAAGCGGATATTACCAAAGAGCAATTAATCGAAAAATACATTTTATCTGTTACAAAAACTACTTCTTTAAAGTCCGCAGCAAAGAAATTAAAGAAAATTAAATCCGTAGAGGAACAAACAGAATTGAGCATGGCACAGATTCCATTTCCTCTGAAATCGACTAGAATTTGGATTTCCCCAAATATGGAAGGACAAAAATTAGAAGGACAAGGAATGACGTTTCAAAAATCCTATTTCGATGGAAAAACAGGTGTTTCAACAAACATGCAAACTGGATCCAAGAACTACACCGAGGATGAAATCAATTCCAAAAAGAAAATGACTGGTCTATTTCCTGAGATGAATTATGCAATGGAAGGATTGAATACCGAACTTGTTGGAATTGAAAATCAAAATGGTAGCGATGTATATGTGTTGAAAGTTGTAAATGGAGCAACCGAAACATTTGATTATTACGACACAAAAACGTTCCTAAAATTAAAATCAATATCCATCCAAAAAGAAGGCGAAGAAGTACAAGAAACAACATCCAACTATAGCGATTACAAAGAAGTTGATGGAATATTATTCCCTCACGCTGTAACAATCGCAATGGGTGAAGTTGTGTTCTCCGGAAAAATCACTTCCATACTTGTTAATGGTTCAGGTGATTTAAAAAGCTTTAAATAACCTTTAAAAAATAATTAAGAGCCGTTTCATTTAAAAGTGGAACGGCTTTTTTTATTGAACTAAGTGAAGTAACTATCCTCCATTATATTTCTGTTAATTTCGGCTGTTCCTCCAGTATTTCCTTCACCGTTTCATCTTCAACTTGTTCAAAAGTAGAATAATATTGTCCAACCGCTTGAAAATAAAATGGCGTTTCTAAGCAAATGACTTTGGTGACTTTGTGTTTTATTCTAGCTAGAGCATCTGCTGCGGCAACTGGCACAGCAACAATTATTTGATTCGCTTTTTTTCGTTTTACAATAGCAATTACCAGTTCTAAAGTTGTCCCAGTTGCAACACCATCATCCACGATTATAACCTTTTTCCCTTCTAGTTCAATTGGCTTTCGATTTCCTAAAAAATAAGTCAGTTGTTCCCGAATTATTTTTCGAAGTCGCTGTATTTCACTTTCTAGATATCGCTCATCCGCAGAAGATTTTGACGTGAGGATATAATCATCCAAACTAACGGCACCAATGGCAAATTCTTTGTTTCCCGGAGCGCCAATTTTCTTCACCAATACAATTTCAAGTGGTAGATTTAACGTTTTAGAAATTTCATTTGCAGGAACGATTCCTCCTCTAGGAATTGCTAAAACCAGTGCGTTTTTATCATTCTTATAGACTTCCAGTTGTTTTGCCAGTAACATTCCAGCCTCTTTTCTATCCGTAAACATTGCTTTCGATTTTAGGAATTTAACCCGTTAAAAATACGAGGTTATTTTCCGCAAGTAAAAAACATTGGTCTAGGATAATAGTGAGATAAAGTTGCTATTTGAATGATTGTTATTATTACTTTTAGTAAAAAAAATTAAGTATGAACTACGGCTTGAAAATAGGGATATTCGTATTAATATTGCCGCTCACCCTTTTTTCACAAAAACAATCAAAGAATCTATCGCTTCGTTTCGATGGCAATTATGGCTTTATTTTACCAGAATACCAACATTTCAATTACCTAGTTGAAAAACCAATTGTAGGATTCGAATTGAGTTTATCTAAAAAAACTACAGGAAAAACCAGTTGGGAACAAGCGTATAAATACCCGGAATTCGGTTTAACTTTTTCCTTTTCAACACTTGGTAATCAAAAGGTGTTTGGAGAAGAATTTGCGGTTTATCCCTATTTTCAATCCTTTTTAATTCGTAAAAAGAAATTTCAATTAACAAACCAATTTGGTTTGGGCTTGGGTTATGCAACGAAAAAATTTGACCTAGAAAGTAATTTTGAGAATATTTCAGTTGGTTCACATCTCAATATCCATTTCAACTTCAAAATAAGTTCCCGATTCATGTTTACGGAAAGACTTTCTGTGAACGCTGGACTTTCTTTCAACCATTATTCGAACGCCAATATGGCTGAACCGAATCTAGGGGTAAATATGTTTACCGCGTTTACAGGAATCAATTATTCCGTTGGCGAGCAAACTCCATTTACAACATCAACACTTCCCATTCCGGAAAAAAGACACGAAGTTGCTTTTATTGTTGCAGCTGGAGGAAAGCACACGAGAGCCTTGCAATCAACCATTTACTTTACTTCTTCTCTTTCCGGCGAATACAAATTTCATTGGAAACGAAAATTGCATATCGGAGGCGGTTTGGATCTGTTTTATGATTCCTCCACGAAGACAGAAATGAATGTTCCCGGTGCTGAAGCTTATAAATCAATGTATGATTTCCGAACAGGAATTCATTTTTCTCAGGAATTGGTGTACGACCGATTCAGTTTTGTTTTGCAGGAAGGGATTTATATTGGCATGACCGATCATGTGTCAAAAAAAACAATGTACAATCGTGCGATACTGCGATGGAAATTTAACGAAACATTTCTATTAAGCTTTTCAATGAAATCACATCTCCATATTCTAGATTATCCAGAGCTTGGATTTGGTTACTTTTTTACTACAAAAAAATGAAAAAAGGAATTTTTGTATTACTTATAATAAGCGCATTTGCAAGTCATTCCTGCAAAAAACAACTAGCGGAAGAAACCTTCGAGAAAACGTTAGAGGAATTTGATAGTTTAGTTTTGAACAGTGTTTTTGAAGTACATCTTATCCAGGGCACAGAAAATAAAATAAGGATAGATGGTGCAAAAAAAATTCTCGAAAAGATTACAATTTCTATTGAAAACAACACCTTAAAACTAGAAAATCAATACAAAGGAAATTGGATGCGTCCAGGAAAAAATAAAATTATCCTTTTTATTACGGTAAACAAATTAGCTAAAATTACGGCAAATGAAACCTGCAATATTCTATCGGACAACACGCTGATTGGCGATGAAATCGGATTGGTTTTAACCAGTAAGTTAAACCAGGCGAAGTTGGATCTAGACTGTGAAACATTTTATTACTGGAATAATTTCCCATGCGGAGGCAAAGTGACATTGTTGGGAAATACAAACGTCCTTAAAATTTGGAATGTGGCATTAATGGCCGTTGATGCTAGCAAGCTTCACACAAATATCGCTTTAGTTGAAAATGCATCGAAAGGAGATTGCAAGATTTTTAGCACTCAATCAGTGACGTACACGCTTTCTGGAGAAGGAAATTTATATGTTAAAGGAAATCCCGCTGAAATCATCAAAA
>JBIKZR010000183.1:0-4539 GCA_044354635.1 Crocinitomicaceae bacterium
AGTGTGATTATAATCGCTATTTCTGCATTTATTTTATTTATAAATTATCCAGATTTCTCTAAAAACCCTATTTCTATTTGGTTTCACGAAAGTATTTTAAACATTGAAGACACGCCAATTTTCGGATTTATTTTCAAAGTTATTGGATTCTTCTTCCTTTTGAGTATGATGGTAAAGATGGTCAATGCCTTTACCTATTTGATTTCTGGCAAACCATTTGTGCAGGCAAGTTCCACATTTCAGCAATTCAGTGGCAGAAAAAAGGAAGATGATTTTGACGATTACGAGGAATTAAATTAATAATTTTTCGATTACCGCTTCAATTTGCGACAGTAGTGGCTGAACCTCATCGTTTACAAGGATAAAATCTGTTAAAGGGATTTTCTGCTCGTCCGTCCATTGGTTTGACATTCGCTCCAAAACCTGCTCTGTTGTAATCCGATCGCGCGATTGAACACGTTGAATTTTCACCTCTAAAGGAGCGGTAACCAAAATCGTGGCATCCATAATTTTATACGCTCCCGTTTCAAAAAGAATTGCCGCTTCATTGAAAACTAATTTACTCTGCTGAGCAATCGCCCATTTTTCGAAGCCTAAACGAACATGCGGATGAATAATTGCGTTTACTTTTTCTCGAATTTCAGCATCTTTAAAAATCTTTTCAGCCAAAAAAACGCGATTTAACGTATTTTCCAAATAGATTTCATTTCCCAAAAGTTTTTCTAATTCTTCTCGAATTTGCGGATGGGAACCCACTAGTTTCTTGGATTCTTGGTCAGAATAATATACCGGAAAATGCATTGCCTCCAACACATATCCAACCATTGATTTTCCTGCTCCTATTCCACCGGTTATTCCAATTTTCTTCAAAATAGTATTTTTTATGCGTGTGCATCCATCTGTTTAAATGGAAAAAATCCAATTATTTAAAACAAAAATAACGAAATGCGGTTCAAAGAGAACAAACTTGTGCCGAAAACCGACTAAAAGAATGGAATAGAAAGATTATCTTTGATGCTATGGATTCAAAAGAATGGTTTGCCGACTGGTTTGACACCTCATACTATCATACATTATATGCGAATAGAAATGACGCTGAAGCAGCTGAGTTCATTTCTAATTTAGTTAATTTTCTGCAAATAGATGGGAATTCTTCCGTTTTAGATTTGGCTTGTGGAAAAGGTCGTCACTCCATCACACTAAATCAATTGGGTTATTCTGTACTTGGAGTGGATCTTTCATCCAATAGCATTGAAGCTGCAAAACAGCATGAGACTGAAAATTTAAAGTTTGCAGTTCACGATATGCGCGAAGTTCTAGTTGGACAAAAATTCGATGCTATCTTCAATCTTTTTACCAGTTTCGGTTATTTCGACACCCTAACTGAAAATGAAAAGGTGGTGCAATCCATGCATAAAATGTTGGGGGAAAATGGTTTTTTAATCATCGATTTCATGAATGCTCAAAAAGTAATTGACACGCTTGTTCGTAAAGAATCAAAGACGATAGATGGAATTACGTTTGAGTTGGAAAGGTTATATGATGGTTCGCATATTTTCAAAGAAATTCGATTCGAAGATAAGGGCAAGAATTTTCATTTCACGGAAAGAGTACAAGCCTTAAAAAAAGAAGATTTTGAGCAACTTTTAACTGCAAATAAATTTGAGATTCTGCATGCTTTTGGGGATTTTTCACTATCCACTTTTGATGCAGCACAATCAGACCGATTAATAATACTAGCTAAAAAAATATAATGTCCGGAGTAATCGTATTATCGAGTTTATTGTTTTCTGTTGCCCTAGGCGGATTTTTTGTAACCTACTTGCAGCAAACGAACAAAGCACAAATCATTAAGTTGTTGCTTGCATTTAGTGGCGGGTTTCTCTTGGCGATTGCTTTTACGCATTTCATACCAGAACTTTACGAGGAAGAAAGTGCTGCGATTGGCGTTTATATATTAATTGGATTTCTTATTCAATTGCTCATGGAATTTTTCTCTGGTGGAATTGAACACGGCCATGTGCACGTTCACAAAGGACAAAAAATGCCCTGGGGACTTTTTATTTCCCTTGCGGTACATTCTATTTTAGAGGGAATTCCACTCGGAAATCAAGTCATGGGATTTGATGTTGTGACAGCGCATGCGCACCATCATGGGCATAACCACGGAAACGATAACTCGTTACTTTTGGGAATTTTATTTCACCAACTTCCTGTAGCCATTGCTTTAATGACATTGTTGATTAATACCAAGTTATCGAATTTGCAATCTTGGATTGTATTAATGCTTTTTGGAATTATGACACCAATTGGCGTTGTGATTGGAATGTTTACTTTACCAGGAGAAGTTGGCTTGGATTACCACGTAATATTGGCAATTGTAGTTGGGATGTTTTTACATATTTCCACGACAATTATTTTTGAAACAGCTGAAAATCATAAATTTAACCTGCTAAAACTAGTCTCTATTTTTATTGGTTGCGGGTTGGCATTTTTAATGCATTGATTGAATTTACTTAGTTGTAAACTATTTAACGGTTAATTATTTTCAGGAATGTTTGCCACATTATCTTCACATCTTGTCGCAAGGAAGGATTATCCAAATATTTCTTATTTATTTCTAGTTTTATCGGCATGATAATTTCGATGTAGGTTTTGTTTGGGTCTTCCGAATTTCCGAGTAATTCATTTTCATTAAAAAACTCAATAGAAGCATAATCGGTAATTCCAGGTTTTACGTTTAGAATTTTCTGTTGATCCGCAGTGTAAAGATTCACATATTCCTGCACCTCTGGGCGTGGGCCAACAATACTCATTTCTCCTTTCAAAACATTAATAAACTGAGGGAATTCATCCAGTTTAAACTTCCGCAGGAAATATCCGGAATGCGTAATTCGTGGATCCCGCATGCCAACGGTGAGTTTGCCAAACTGATCAGAATCCTTTCTCATCGTTCGAAATTTCAAGATATAGAATGGATTACCGTATAACCCGATTCGCTGCTGTTTATAAAAGATTCCACCTTTAGATTCCAGTGCAATCCACACCGCTAAAATTAATCCCAATGGGAGAAAACAAATTAAAATAAAAACAGATACGGCGATATCAAAGGTTCGTTTCATTTCTTTTTTTGAATTTTAAATCGTTTTAACGGCATTTTTAACCGCTTCAACAACCATTTTAACTTGTGTATCCGTTAAATTAAAATAAACAGGCAATGAAATTTCATTTTGATATTTATTCCATGTTTCCGGATAATCTTCGATGGCATAACCAAGCTTTTTATAGGCTGTCAATGTTGGTAAAGGCAAGAAATGGACATTTACGGCAACATCTTGTTCAAATATTGCTTGGATAATCGCATCGCGTTGGGATTCATTTATCCCATCTATTCTAAGCTGATACAAATGGTATGAAGTAACTTTTGTATCCGTTGTATGCAAGGGAATAATCGCCCATTTTTCGGAAGAGAAAGCCACATCGTATTGCTCGAAAATATCTTTTCTACGGTCTAAATTCTCCTGGTATCTTTCTAGTTCCACCAAACCAATCGCAGCTTGCAAATCCGTCATATTGCATTTAAAACCAGGCTCTTCGACATCGTAGCGCCAATTTCCTTTTTGCGTCTTTGCCAAAGCATCCTTATTTTGTCCGTGTAAAATCAGCGTACAAAATTTACTGTAGATTTCATTGTGGTCAAAATTATCCGGTAAATTAAAACAAATTGCACCTCCTTCAGCAGTTGTTAAATTCTTTACGGCATGAAAAGAAAAAGTAGAAATATCTGTCAAAGATCCGCTGCGTTTTCCATTCATGATCGCACCGAAACTATGCGCTGCATCTCCAATTACCAAAATTCTATTCAGTTGTTTTTGCAAGGCTGAATTGGGATTGAATTGCCCTTGAATAGCCGTTTCTTGCACCAAAGAATTTATCAAATCATAGTCGCAAGGAAAACCAGCCAAATCCACTGCAATAATTGCTTTTGTGCGCGGTGTAATTGCTTTTCGGATTGCAGCGACAGAAATATTAAAATCTTCTTTATTGATATCTACCATAACTGGTTTTGCGCCAGCGTGAATAATAACATTTGCAGTTGCACAATACGTATAAGCCGGAAGAATTACTTCATCTCCTTCACCAATTCCCCACCAATGCAAAAGAACTTGCATACCCATTGTCCAGGAATTCACAGCGATTGTAGTTTTACAGCCACAATATTCCGTAATTTTTTTCTCAAATAATTTCGTTCGCGGACCAGTTGTAATCCAGCCGCTTTGTAAGGCTGCAGTTACTTCGTCGATTACTTTTTGATCTATTCGAGGTGGAGAAAATGGGATCATGCTCATTGATTCGGGATTTGTAATTCGGGATTCGTTACCGAAGTTAGTAATTTTGTAATTCTTGGATGAAATCGGCGGCAATTTTGTTTCGGTTGAAATGTTCACTGACGTATGATCTGCCATTTTTGCCCATTTCATTAATCTGATTTCTATCGCTGGTAAATTGCTGCATTTTATTTGCTAAATCCAGTTCATT
>JBIKZR010000012.1:0-14481 GCA_044354635.1 Crocinitomicaceae bacterium
CAGTATAACTGTAAATAGTGTAACTGGTGGGACGGGTGTATTGACGTATAGCTTGAATGGATTATCTTGTCAAACTGTTACAACCTTCTCCAATCTATCCG
The DNA here is from genome assembly GCA_044354635.1 of Crocinitomicaceae bacterium. Lineage (GTDB taxonomy): Bacteria > Bacteroidota > Bacteroidia > Flavobacteriales_D > Crocinitomicaceae > M0103. The sequence goes on from JBIKZR010000012.1 coordinate 102, forward strand.
CAGGAAACTATACTGTTTATGTTAAAGATGCAAATGGCTGTATTGGAACAGAAGCTGTATCGCTTTTACAACCAAGTGCATTCACCATTACGAGCGTTATTTCAAATGTTACGTGTCACGATGGAAATAATGGAGCAGCAACAATCTTGGCTGCTGGTGGAGCCGGAACATTAGCGTACAGTCTTAATGGCGGTTTGACCTATCAATCCAGCAATGTTTTCAATGATTTGCCTGCTGGAAACTATACGTTTACAGTTCGAGATATTGCAAGTTGTACGGGGGAAATTTCTGTTGCAATTGTTGAACCTGCTGTAATCGTTTCCTACATAGGTGTTTTAAATGTAACGTGCAACGGATTGTTTAATGGTGCACTTACGGTTTATGCTTTTGGAGGAGTGGGAACGCTTGAGTATAGTTTAAATGGAATAAATTACCAACCTTCTAATATTTTCAATGGTTTGTCAGGAGGATCCAAAATAATTTATATTCGAGATGCAAATGGCTGCGTGAAAACACAAATTGTTCAAGTTATTGAGCCAAGTGCATTGACTTTAACGTCTTCAATTAGCGATGTTTCTTGCGCGGGCGGAAACAATGGCGGTGTTAACCTTACGGTAAATGGCGGCGTTGGCTTTAATACATTCTTATGGTCAAATGGCTCGGTTTCCGAAGATATTTACGGATTAGTAGATGGAATTTATACCGTTGTCGTAGAAGATGGAAATGGCTGCAGTGAAACAGAATCGTTTGAAATTACGCAACCAGAAGCTCCGATTGTAGTCAATTCTGTGATCTATGGAACTACTACAACTACTGGCTCAATAGACGCAACTGTAACAGGTGGAACAACGCCATATTCTTTTGTGTGGTCAAATGGTGAAACAACGGAAGATATCGGCGCGTTAACTTCTGGAACGTATACTTTGACAATAACAGATGCTTCGGGATGTATTTCTACGAATCAATTTATTGTTCCAGATTTCGTTGGACTTAGTGATGTCAGCAATTTAGGTGGTGGCTTGACAGTATACCCAAATCCTTCTTGGGAATTTGCGGAAGTAGAAATGAAAGGCTTTACTATCGATAAAATCGAGGTACGAAATCTTCTTGGTCAGATGGTCTATAATGCCGAACCAAAAGCTTCAAAAATAGCTATTAATACAACTTATTTTGAAAATGGTGAATACCTGATCCAAGTGTATACAGGGGATCAAATTATCACACGGAAATTGCATGTTATCCATTAAAAAGATTTTTTTTTAGAAACACTAATTTCCAATAGTAGGGCACTGCACATTGATTTGTGTAGTGCCTTTTTTTAGTGGTAATCGGGAAGAAGGGATAGAATAAAAAAAGCGCGGTAATTCAAATTACCGCGCTTTTGTATTGTTAGTAAGGTTATTACAATGTTCCTCTTTTTTCTTGCTCTCTTTCAATGGACTCAAACAATGCTTTAAAGTTCCCAGCGCCGAATCCTCTTGCTCCCATTCGTTGAATAATCTCAAAGAAAAGTGTAGGACGATCTTCTACTGGCTTGGTGAAAATTTGTAATAAATATCCTTCCTCATCCGCATCAATCATGATCGAAAGTTTTTGAAGTTCTTTTATATCTTCTTTCATCATTTTCATGTGCTCACCCAATCGAACAGGTATTTCATCATAGTACGCCTGCGGTGGTGCAGATAAGAATTCAATTCCTCTTGCTCTCAATTGAGAAACTGTTTCAATTATATTATCCGTTGCAACTGCAATATGTTGCACTCCTGGCCCTTCATAAAAGTCGAGATATTCCTCAATTTGCGATCGCTTTTTTGCTTTTGCAGGTTCATTGATTGGAAATTTGATTCTACCATTTCCATTGCTCATTACCTTTGACATCAAAGCGGAATATTCCGTATGAATTTGTTTGTCATCGAAGGAAAGAAAATTAACAAATCCCATAACCTCTTCGTACCATTTCACCCACGTATTCATTTCTCCCCAACCAACATTTCCAACCATGTGATCGATAAACTTTAATCCAACAGCTGTTGGGTTGTAATTCGATTCCCATTTTACATAGCCTGGGAGAAAATCACCGGAATAATTTTTTCGTTCTACGAAAAGGTGAACTGTTTCGCCGTATGTATAAATTCCAGCTGTAACAACTTCCCCATTTTCATCTGTTGACACAACAGGTTCTTGGTAAGATTTCGCGCCTCTTTTCATTGTTTCTGCGTAAGCGCTTCTGGCATCTTCTACCCACAAGGCTACAATTTTAACACCATCTCCGTGTTTTTTAACATGTTCACCAATTGGAGATTCACTTGTTAAAGCAGTTGTTAAAACCAATCGGATTTTATCTTGCTTCAAAACATAAGAAACGCGATCCTTCATGCCAGTTTCCAATCCTGCATAGGCATGCGATTGAAATCCAAATGCCGTTTTATAAAAATGAGCCGCTTGTTTTGCATTACCAACATAAAATTCCACGTAATCTGTCCCCAATAGTGGCAGGAAATCTTGCGCTCCTTCAAATATTTTTTCCAATCCGTATTCTACATTCTTTACTACTTTGCTCATATAATTTTATTTTTCAATTCTCTTTGTAATTCACTGAAATTCATTTGTTCAGCTTTTTTTATAAAATCACTAGTGTTCTCCTTCCACCCAACTTTTATAGTAATTATCCACTTCTATTTTGACTGCAGCTTTCGTCAGTTTTAAAGGCTTAAAAGTATCCACCATAACGGCTAATTCTTGTGTTTCCTTTTTCCCAATGCTTCTCTCATATGCTCCGGGGTGTGGCCCGTGAACCAAACCAGCTGGATGCAACGTAATTTGTCCGTGTTCAATGTTATTACGACTCATAAAATCGCCATCAACATAATAAAGTACTTCATCCGAATCAATATTACTGTGGTTATATGGCGCTGGAATTGCGTCTGGATGGTAATCGTATAATCTCGGAACAAAAGAACATAAAACAAATCCTGCCGTTTCAAATGTTTGATGAATTGGCGGCGGTAAATGAACTCTTCCGGTCATTGGTTCAAAATCATGAATTGAAAAGGCATACGGAAAATTATAGCCATCCCAACCGACTAAATCAAAAGGATGAGAAGCATAAACGTAATCGTATACGATGTCTTGTTTTTTAATTCGAACTAAAAAGTCTCCTTTTTCATCGTGCGTTTCCAATTCAGATGGTGGACGAATATCGCGCTCACAATATGGAGAATGTTCCAAAAGCTGTCCGAACCAGTTGCGGTAACGTTTCGGAGTGTATACTGGACTAAATGATTGCACAATAAACAATCGATTATCTGAACCATTGAATTCGAACTGGTAAACCATGCCGCGAGGAATCACAAGATAGTCGCCATACTTAAAATCAATATTCCCAAGCTGCGTGCGCAATTTCCCTTCTCCTCTGTGGATGAAAATAATCTCATCCGCATCCGCATTTTTATAAAAATACGCTGTCATTGATTTTTTTGGCGCAGCTAATTCTATATAACAATCAGAATTCACTAAAATTGGCACGCGGCTTTCAATGTAATCCTCTTTTGGCTCAACTTGATATCCAAGAAAACTGCGCATTGATAAATGTTTTTCAAGTGCTATTTCTGGAGCAATATTCGTTTGACCTCTTCTTTCTTTTACAACTGTTGGAGGATTAAGATGGTACATTAAAGTCGACATTCCGTCAAAACCAACGGTTCCGAATAATTGCTCGTGGTAAATTTCTCCAGATGGTCTTCTGAAAACCGTATGTCTTTTGTGCGGTATATTGCCCAATTTATTATAAAATGGCATGCTTACAATTTTAATAGTTACTAGTATGAAAAGGAAAAAACTCCGTCCCTAATTTTAAATTTTAACCGAAGTTAATACGCTAATTAACTACAATTCTACAAATTTATAAGCGAAATTAAATTTATTGTGCTAAAGAAAAAATGATTATTGTCAGGATTTTGATTTTATTCGAACAAAAATTTAAAAAATACCGCACCAAACAATGCAAATTTTAACTTTGTGTAAATAATTAGGAGAGCAGACTCATGTTGAAAACAATTGTAATTGGAGCATGCGGCCAGATTGGTACTGAGCTAGTGTTGAAGTTAAGAGAAATAAAAGGCGCGCAAAATGTTATTGCTGCGGATCTAAAAGACGATTGCCCCGAAACCTTGAATGGTGGCCCATATTGTAAAATGGATATTTTAGATGAATCATTCGTTCGAGAATATATTATCGAAAACGAAATCAAAGAAGTATATTTATTAGCGGCTTTATTATCTGCAACAGCAGAAAAAAATCCTGATTTCGCATGGAAACTAAACATGGAGGGATTGTTTACTATTCTAAATCTTGCGAAAGAAAAAAATATTGATAAGATTTTTTGGCCGAGTTCAATTGCTGTTTTTGGTCCAACAACTCCAAGAGACAATACGCCTCAATATACCGTAATGGAACCTTCTACCGTTTATGGGATTTCAAAACTTGCAGGTGAAAGATGGTGCGAATATTACCATGCAAAATTTGATGTAGATGTAAGAAGTATTCGTTATCCTGGTTTGATTTCTTACACGAGTCTTCCTGGCGGTGGAACGACAGATTATGCAGTGGATATCTTTTATCAGGCTAAATTAAATGTTCCTTACGTTTGCTATTTGAAAGAGGACACGAGTTTGCCTATGATGTTTATGGAAGATGCCATCCGCGCGACGATTGAATTGATGGACGCTCCTAAGGCAGCCGTGAAAATTCGTTCTGCATACAATTTATCCGGTTGTAGCTTTACACCGAAGGAATTGGCATCTAAAATCAAAAACTATATTCCTGATTTTAAAATAAGTTATACGCCTGATTTTCGTCAGGCAATTGCAGATAGTTGGCCAAAATCTATCGATGATTCTGCAGCACGAAAAGATTGGGGTTGGAAAGAGAACTACAGCACATCCGAACTTGTAAAAGTGATGATTGAAAATGTAAATACAGATCTTTTAAAATAAATTCGAATCAAGTTTTTTCAATCAAAAAAACTTGAAAGAAGTGTTATGATATCTTTTTTATTTATTTTACGTTCTCTAATTGGAAGGTTTTTAAGATAATTTTGTTTTTAGAAAGAATTGTTCTATTTTTCTTATCTGTTAAACTTGTTTCGGTTTTACGAGTTATAAAACTACTTTTGGTTTTTATTTTTCAAACGAAAATTGCTATGCATAGATTGGTTTTTTTTCTCTCTGTTTTTTTTTCATTTCTGACGATTTCAAGTTTTTATGCTCAAAATAATGGAGATGAAACTATAAATTTCAAAGATATTAATGGTAAAAAACAAGGGAAATGGGTGTGTCTTGGCAAAGATCGCCCGAAAGAAGGATTTCCTGCAAATGGAAAAATAGAGGAGGGCACGTATAAAAACAATCGAAAAGAAGGTGTTTGGATAAAATACTACCAAGATGGAGTAACACCGAAACTGAAAGGAGAATATAGCAACAACCGCCCGCAAGGAATATATTTTAAGTATTTTCCGAATGGCAGAGTTATGGAGCAAGGGAATTTTTCTGGAAATATATACCGTGATTCCCTAAAAAGATTTCATGAAAATGGAGAACTCGAATACGAAGTAAATTTAAATGACCAAGGGAAGGAGCAAGGTTCGGTAAAATACTTCTATCCGAATGGTCAGTTGGAATTTGAATATATCGCGAAAGACGGTGTGCCTAAAGGAAAAGCGGTTCGCTACCTTGAAAATGGAACAATTAAAGAAATTCTATTTTATGGCGAAAATGGCGAAGTGGCGAAGTTTGAGGAAAAAGTAGCCTTAAAACAAATCGAACAAGAAACAAATTTAGAGATAAAAGGAGTATCAGCTCCAAAAATTATTTCTCTACGAACCAATGGAATTAAATTTCAGCCAAATGGTTACAATAAAGTATATAGCCTAAACAATGAAATTTGGCAAGATGGAAATTTTAAAAATGGAATTCTTTGGGAAGGAAAAGTATATGAATACGATAAAGACGGAATTCTTCTAAAAGTGAAAGTGTTTAAAAATGGAATCTATCACTCCGATGGCCAATTATAATAAAAATAAATCGCAAGGAAATTGCAAACCATGAAAGATAAAAAAATACAAAAAGGAAATTTTAATCTGGAATCTATTACGCACGTTGCAGTTGATAAAGTTGGAGTGGAAGAACGGGTTGCCCGATTTCAAACTAGAAGCATAAAAAACGAAGCAAAACTTCAAGGTTTAAAAATGGTGTTGAGCATGATTGATCTAACAACACTTGAAGGAAAAGATACTCCGGGAAAAGTGCGCCAAATGTGCTACAAAGCACAACACTTGCACGAAGCTTATGAAGGACTTCCGTCTGTTGCTGCGGTTTGTGTTTATCCAACAATGGTGCGCACAGCAAAAAATGCGCTTCTAAATTCAGGTATAAATGTCGCTTCTGTTTCTACTGCATTTCCAAGTGGACAAGCACCATTGGATGTTAAAACACGAGACACAAAATTCGCAGTCGATGAAGGTGCAGATGAAATAGATATGGTTATTTCACGTGGCAAATTTTTAAGTGGTGAGTATGCTTATGTATTTGATGAAATTGCAACGATAAAGGATTTATGTGGAAATGCCCGCTTGAAGGTAATCCTTGAAACAGGTGAATTGGTAACTTTGGACAATGTTCGAAAAGCTAGCGATATCGCAATTTATGCAGGTGCAGATTTCATCAAAACATCCACTGGTAAAATTCAGCCTGCTGCAACAATGCAAGTTACGTATACCATGCTCATGGCTATAAAAGATTATTACGATGCTACCGGAATAAGGATTGGAATGAAGCCTGCCGGCGGGATTTCAACATCCAAACTTGCTCTGCACAACTTAGTTATGGTAAATGAAGTACTGGGAAATAAATGGTTAACCAACGAATGGTTCCGTTTTGGAGCTAGCAGCTTAGCAAACGATGTTTTAATGCAAATCATGAAGTCGGAGACGGGCGTGTACCAATCTTCCGATTATTTTTCAATTGATTAAAAGTATGGCAAAAAATAAAAAAGATAGTAAGGAAAGTGTGGAATGGAACTATTCACCATCGTTAGAAAGCACCTCGCATATCCATCTGAAAAAACAATACGATCTTTTTATCGATGGGAAATGGGTAAAACCTTCAAGTGGTAAGTATTTTCAATCGATTAATCCTGCAAATGAAGAAGTTCTTGCTGAAATTGCATACGCATCAGCCGAGGATGTGGATAAGGCGGTAAAATCTGCACGGAAAGCATACACAGAAGTTTGGTCGGTAATGCCCGCTTCGGAAAGAGCGAAATATATTTTTCGAATTGCTCGTTTAATGCAAGAAAAAGCAAGAGAATTAGCGGTAATTGAAACATTGGATGCTGGTAAAACGATTCGAGAATCGAGAGATCTGGATGTTCCTTTGGCCTGTAACCATTTTTTTTATTACGCAGGATGGGCAGATAAATTAGCTTACGCTTTCCCAAATCGAACTGTTTCTCCACTTGGAGTTGCCGGACAAATTATTCCATGGAATTTTCCTCTTTTAATGGCTGCCTGGAAAATTGCACCAGCTTTGGCAGCGGGAAATACAGTAGTTTTGAAACCCGCTGAAACAACTTCCTTGTCGGCATTGAAATTAGCGGAAATTATAGAAGAATCTGGGCTCCCGGCTGGCGTTGTAAATATCGTAACAGGTTACGGAGATACTGGTGCTGCGATTGTAAACCATGAGGATGTTGACAAGATTGCATTTACCGGTTCTACCAATATTGGAAAAACCATTCAAAAAGCAATCGCAGGAACCAACAAAAAGGTTACGCTGGAATTAGGAGGTAAATCCGCAAATATTATTTTTGAAGATGCGCCAATCGATCAAGCTGTTGAAGGTATAATTAATGGGATATTTTTTAACCAAGGTCACGTTTGTTGCGCTGGATCGCGCTTGTACGTGCAAGAATCCATTGCAACAAAAGTAATCGCTAAATTAAAAGCGCGAATGGATTCCTTGTATATCGGAAACCCATTGGATAAAAACACAGATATCGGTGCAATTAATTCGAAAGCACAATTGGAAACAATTCAAAAATATGTGAAAATTGGCATTCAAGAAGGTGCAGAAATGTACCAGCCGAAATGCACGCTGCCGGAAAATGGATTCTATTTCCCACCAACTTTATTTTTGGATGTGGCGCAGTCTAGTATAATTGCGCAAGAAGAGATTTTTGGACCTGTTTTAACCATTCAAACATTTCGAACGGTAGATGAGGTCATTCAAAAAGCAAATAATTCACCTTTTGGACTAGCTGCTGGTGTTTGGACAGATAAAGGGTCTCGGATTTTTAATTTGACAAGCAAATTAAGAGCAGGAGTTATCTGGGCGAATACATATAATAAGTTTGATCCAACTTCTCCTTTTGGAGGGTACAAAGAAAGTGGATTTGGCAGAGAAGGTGGCGTTCACGGTTTAAGTTCTTATGTAAAACTAAGTTAATATGAGCAGGTTGGAAGTTTTAAAAACATATAAAATATACATTGGGGGACAATTTCCTCGTACAGAATCAGGAAGGTATTATTCGCCCGCAGATAAAAAGGGAAAACCTTTGGGTAATATTTGCTTAAGTTCCAGAAAGGATGTCAGAAATGCAGTAGTTGCAGCAAGAAAAGCTTTTGGAGGATGGTCTGAAAGAACGGCTTTCAACAGGGGGCAAATTCTATATAGAATTGCTGAAATGTTAGAAGGTCGCCGAGAACAATTCATTTCCGAGTTACACGTGCAGGGCTCTACAAAAGTAGCCGCTGCAACAGAAGTAACACGTGCGATTGATAGAATTGTATATTACGCAGGTTGGTGCGATAAATACCAGCAAATACTTAGTTCCGTTAACCCTGTAGCATCTTCGCATTTCAATTTCTCCGTAGTAGAACCAACTGGAGTTGTTGGGATTATAACGCCACAAGAAAGCGCTTTGATTGGCTTAGTTTCTTTAATTATGCCCGTTATTTGCGGTGGAAACACATGCGTTGTTGTTGCATCGGAAAATTTACCGCTTTGCGCCATAACCTTTGCAGAGGTGCTTAATTCTTCTGATCTTCCAGGTGGCGTAGTGAATATTTTAACCGGAACAAATTTGGAAATGAACAACGTACTTGCAACGCACATGGATATCAATGCTTTGGTTTATGGTGGAAATGACACAGAAGCACTAAAAAGTATTCAAGAAGGTTCTGTTTTGAATGTGAAACGCATTATTCCTCAAAGAAAAGATTGGATGGAAAGTAATGCGCAAGATTTGTATTTGATTTCGGATACGCAAGAAGTTAAAACAACTTGGCATCCAATAGAAAATATCGGAGGCGCTTCGTCTTCTTATTAAATACATAAGTTACTTAAAGTAACCCCCAAAAAAAATTCCCTCCATTTGAAATGAAGGGAATTTTTTTTGAATATAATATTCTTAAATGTTCTTAATTAATTGTAAAGTTAATTGGTAATCTACAACGGGTTCTAGCTTTTTTACCTTTCGCTTCACCAGGAGTCCAATTAGGCATCGAACGCACAACTCGTTTTGCTTCTCTGTCTAATTCTGTACTAACTCCTCTTTCAACAACGATGTTTGAAATCGCACCATCTGGTTCAACAACGAAAGAAAGGTAAACTCGACCTTGATCGTTCATGTCAATTGCTGTTTGTGGGTATTGAATATTTTCTCCAATCCATTGTTGAAGCGCAGCAGCTCCTCCAGGGAATGTTGCTTCTACATCTGGAAAGTCAATTACTTCCTCTTGTACTACAATTACAGTTTCATCTCCAATTGGAATCTCAGGAATAACAGCAACAATAGGGGTGGGTTCAACTTCTGTGTTTTCTTTTACTTTAATCTCATCATCTGGAGGCATAACAGCATCCACTTGAGGAGTAACAACAGGAGGTGGAGTATCTTCCGGTTTTTCTACCTGTTCAAATTTAACGGCAGTTGCAGCAACTTCTGTTTTTTTCTTTGAATCATCTGCAATTGCAGAGGTATAAGAAAATGATGCAAGAACCATACTTCCAACAAAAAGCAAACCGATAAAAACAATAGGAGTTCTTAAACGATCAATATTTGCCTCTTCACTTTTCTTTAAATCCATAATACATTGAATTAGTCTGTAAATATACTTTTTTTTTGAATACAAATTCTGTTCCAAAATTAACAACAAGTGCAGTTCAATAAATAAAAAGCACTCCTTAATTATACAAATACCACTTGATTAAATGGGAATTATTGTATTCAAACCTCAAAAAAATCTAAATAATTATCCAATCAATGCAGCATAACCAGCAGCATCAAGAAGTGCATCCAACTCACTAGAATCTGTTATTTTTACTTTAACCATCCATCCTTCATGGTATGGATCAGAATTTACTAATTCAGGATCCGCTTCTAATTTTGAATTGAATTCAATAATTTCTCCACTAATCGGCATAAAAAGATCGGAAACAGTTTTAACTGCTTCAACAGAACCAAAAACTTCCTCTTTTCCTAAAGTTTCTCCTTCTGTCTCAATCTCAACATATACGATATCACCAAGTTCTCCTTGTGCAAAATCAGTAATTCCTATTGTTGCAATATCTCCGTCTACACTAACCCATTCATGGTCTTTTGTGTATTTTAAATTTTGTGGAACATTCATACTTGTCTTTTTTTGTGGCAAATGTAGGGTTTTTCCTGTCCTATTCATTCGATTTTTAAAATTATTGTCCACATTTTTCCAATTATTTTCAGCCTACCATTTCCTAGTTGTGCTCATTGCTATATAAACGCTTCAAATCGAATTCTAATATACAATGTTTCCGGAGTTTTGATAGCCTAAAATGAACCATTTTTTAGTATTTTTGCGGCAGTATGGTAAATCAAGATCAAATAAAAGAGATTTATAGCAGAATTAATGCAATTGGGTCCTACCTAAAAATTGAGGAAAAGAGACTGCAACTGCAAGAGGAGGAATTGAAAACGCAAGATCCTCTCTTCTGGGATGATCCAAAAGAAGCAGAGGCGCAGATGAGATCTATTCGAGTTTTAAAATTCTGGATTGAATCGTACGACCAATTGAAAGCTTCCTTTGATGATTTAGAGGTTTTAATTGAATTTGTTAAGGAAGGAATGGCTGAACCCAAAGAAGTGGATGAGCAATTTAAAATTTTAGCAGATAAAGTTGAGGAAATTGAATTGAAAAACATGCTTTCCGGAGAAGAGGATTCTTTGAGTGCTGTTTTGCAGATTACTTCCGGCGCAGGTGGAACTGAGAGCTGTGATTGGGCTTCCATGTTGATGCGAATGTACATGATGTGGGGACAGAAAAATGGTTTTAAAATCAAAGAATTAAACTACCAAGAAGGGGATGTTGCTGGAATTAAAACTGTAACGCTTGAGTTTGATGGTGAATTTGCTTTTGGTTACCTAAAAGGTGAAAATGGCGTTCACCGATTGGTGCGCATATCGCCATTCGATTCCAATGCAAAAAGACATACTTCTTTTGTTTCCGTTTACGTTTATCCACTCGTAGACGATACCATAGAAATAAATATAAATCCAGCCGATATAACATGGGATACTTTCCGTTCCGGAGGAGCTGGTGGACAAAATGTAAATAAAGTTGAAACTGCAGTTCGTTTGCGTCACGCACCGACTGGGATTATTATTGAAAACTCCGAATCACGTTCCCAACTTGGCAACAAGGAAAAAGCAATGCAATTATTACGCTCGCAATTGTATGAATTGGTGCTGCGCGAAAGAATGGCAAAACGAAATGAAATCGAAGCAGGAAAGAAAAAAATTGAATGGGGCTCGCAAATTAGAAATTATGTGATGCAACCGTATAAATTAGTTAAGGATGTCCGCACTGGTCATGAAACTGGCAATGTGGATGCTGTAATGGATGGCGATATAAATGGGTTTTTAAAGGCCTTTTTGATGATGTACGGAAATTAATAGGCAGTTAATAAAAATTTTAGAAAAAATATAAATGATTGTATACCATAATTCCAAATGTTCTAAAAGTCGAAATGCCATAGATTTCTTAATAGAAAAGGGAGTAGAGTTCTCGGTTGTAGAATACTTAAAAACACCATTAAATAAAGAAGAATTAAAAAATATTGTAGCGAAATTGGGAATAGACCCTGTAGATTTAATTCGGAAAGGAGAACTGGAATTCAAGGAGAATTTTATAAATAAATCGCTTACAAATAACGAATGGTTAGATGCAATGGTGAAATTTCCGAAACTTATTGAGCGACCAATCGTACTAACTGAAGTAAAAGCAATAGTTGCAAGACCAACTGAAAGAATAAACGAGTTGTTTTGATTTTTTTTGCTAAATTGACTAATTAATAAACTTTTAAGGGAACCTTGCATCCCACCTTTTTGAAATGAGAACGAAGTATTTTGATTTAATTGACCAGACATTTGATTTTCCTCAAAATGAATTTCATCTGCGTGAAGACCACCTTTTCTTTCATGGAATAGATTTAATGCGCTTGACACAAGAATACGGAACGCCGCTTAAATTTAATTATCTGCCCCAAATATCAAATAATATACAACGCGCAAAAGGATGGTTTAGAGAAGCAATCAGTAATCTCGGCTACTCTGGGAATTATTACTATTCCTATTGTACAAAAAGTAACCACTTTTCTTTCGTATTGGATGAGGTAATGAAAAACGATGTTCATATCGAAACGTCCTCCGCTTTCGATATTGATATTGTGCGAAATCTATACGAAACAGGAAAATTGAGCGCTGGTAAATATGTTATCTGTAATGGATTTAAACCGCAACAATATATTGATAATATTGCCGGTTTGATCAATGAGGGTATGTTGAATGTTATTCCTATTGTTGATAACACCCAGGAATTGCAAGATTTATTGGCTAAAACGGATAAAGATCTGAAAATTGGTATTCGAATTGCTTCGGAGGAAGAACCGAAATTTGAATTTTACACCTCTCGACTTGGGATTCGTTACCGTGAAATTGTGCCGTTCTACAAAGCAATGCTGAAAGATAATCCACGAGTAGAAGTGAAAATGCTACATTTTTTCATAAACACAGGAATCAATGATACGGCTTATTACTGGAACGAATTAACAAAATGTTTAAGAATCTACAGCGACCTAAAAAAGATTTGTCCTTCGTTGGATTCATTGAATATTGGTGGCGGTTTTCCAATTAAAAAATCCCTCGCTTTTGACTTCGATTATGCCTACATGGTGCGGGAAATTTTAACCCAAGTGCAGCGAGTTTGCGCAGACAATGATATTCCAGAACCAAATATTTTTACTGAATTTGGATCGTTTACGGTTGGAGAAAGTGGCGGTGCAATTTTTAGTGTGCTGCACCAAAAGCAGCAAAATGATCGTGAAAAATGGAATATGATTGATTCTTCTTTCATGACGAATTTACCGGATACTTGGGCAATTAACCAACGTTTTATTTTATTGCCAATAAACCGATGGAACGATGATTATGAAAGAGTTTTACTGGGTGGATTGACGTGCGATAGTGATGATTATTACAACTCTGAACAGCATTCCAATGCTATTTATCTTCCGAAATATGATCGAAATAAAGTTTTATATATCGGCTTCTTTAATACGGGTGCATACCAAGAAACGATTGGAGGGTTTGGAGGATTAAAACATTGTTTAATTCCTGAACCTAAGCATATTTTGATTCAACGGGATGAAAACGGAAAATTGCAAACGGAACTTTTTAGTGAAGAGCAAACAGCTGCGGATTACCTTAGAATTTTAGGCTACCAAAAATAAATTAAATATTCTTAGCAATTACTCTAGCTAATTACTATCTTCGCATCCCAAAATAAAAGGGATTACTGACCTCAAAAGCGATGAAATTAGACAAGATTTATTTAAAGGCAAGTTCACGATTTTCTGAATTTCTAACAAGTTGGGCAAATGAAAAAAATTATTCGTTGGCCGAATATTCTGAAAAAAATGATGATTCTGATGAAGGGATTGACGGTTTAGTTATTTTTAATGAAAACCAAGAGGTAGAGCGAGATATACTAGACATTCGTGCGATTTTTGATAACCACCAAAAACCAGTTCATCGTATTGATATTAATGGAACACTTATGGTCGGAATTTCTAATTTAGACCTTTGGATTGAAAGAAATAGTTGTAAAAGAGTTCTATTTATTGGTGGAGATGCATTAGTAGACAATCCAAATCTAGAGCGCTATTTAACCAATCTTAAATAAAATCCTTTTCTATTTCTGTAAAAGGTTTTAAATTACTTTTACTTTCAATTTTTTAAGTTGAATACAATTCTTGGTATTCTCTCAGTTAAATGGAAACACTTATGCAGTAAT
>JBIKZR010000184.1:0-4532 GCA_044354635.1 Crocinitomicaceae bacterium
AATTTAGAACCTTTTTCTTTGTAAACTCCTTCTGAAATTGACTTTATTGTTCGATATGTACTTTTTTCAGTCTGCACTTTTACTTTGAGAATATTTGTATCTTCGTTTTATTTTATATGAAAAACGTACTTTTTTATCTTATTGCAATGTTAGCTATTTTTTCTTCGTGTAAGGAAAAGGAAGTGATAATTGACGCATGTTCCAACGGATTTTTAGATCCAGGAGAAACAGGAATTGACTGCGGTGGGAATTGTGCGCCCTGCATTCCGTATGAACCATCTGCCATTTATTTGGAATGCAATGGTGTTCCGATGTCGATGCCAATAAAAACACTTATTTACGATACTTCTTGGCTTCTGACTGCAGCAAATGATTCCCTTTCTTTTCAACTCAATTTAGGGAATTCAGGAACTATTGGTAATTTTGATTTACCCGCTTCGGGTTCCTTTGCAACAAAAAACGGAATATTTTACATGAATTCCAGCAATGGCGTGTATGCGATAAGTGCGCACAATCTTACCACAAAAAAGATGAGCGGTTTTTTTCAGGCTAATTTCTATCGAACTGGTTTTTCGGATACGCTTAAAGTGCGGAATGGGCAGTTTGAATTTATAGCATATTAAGGAATTTCATTCCGCTGAATACATAGTATAACTTTACCATTCACAATTTCGAAAAAAGAAGTTTTTTAAACTACTAGAAATTGAAAAAAACCCACTTCAATGAGGTTTTTCCAATCTACTTCATACAGTATGTTTATACATTATGCGTTGTCAATATTATCCTTCAATTTTTGTCCTACAAATGTACCGGATATAATCTGGTCTTGAAATTCTCGCATTCCACCCGGTGAATGTGGCATAAGAATCGAAGAATTTTTAGAATTTGCGCCAATATCCTTGATGGTATCAAAATACTGCGTCATCAATACAAATTGCATTATTTCCTCGTGGGTCACTGAGTCCAATGATTTTTTAAAATCTTCCACCGATTCTTTAAAACCACGCACAATTTCAAGCCTTTGTTTTGCGATTCCTTCTCCTGAAAGTCTTTTTGATTCCGCTTCCGCCTCCGCAGCTTTGATAATTTTAATTTTATTGCCCTCTCCCTCTTCCAATGCAGCTTCGCGATCTCTTTTGGCTGCATTAATTCGGTTCATTGCGTCTTTCACTTTATGATCTGGATCGATATCCGTAATCAGTGCTTTGATTATTTGGTAACCATATTCATCCATACTTTCATGGATATTCTTCTGCACTGCGAAGGCAATATCTTCTTTGCGCGCAAAAACGTCATCCAAATCTAATTTCGGAACTTCCGCCCGAACATCGTCAAAAACATACGATGAAATCTGATTTCTAGGATTATCCATCGAATAATACGCCTCTTTCACTTGCTCTTTTCCAACTTTAAACTGAACGGAAACTTGTAAATTAACGAATACATTGTCTAAGGTTTTCGTTTCTACGGTTACATCTAATTGCTGGACGCGCAAATTAATTGTTGCTGCTTTTCGATCAATAAATGGAATAATCAATCCAAATCCTGGTCCAGCAATTCGGTTAAACTTACCCAAACGCTCCAACACAACGGCAGTTGCTTCGGTAACAATTAGAACGGACTTTAGCAGAAACACGATTACAATCGCAGCTAGAATGGCAAAAAATACTATTGGATCTTGCATAATACTTTGTGTTTAATTAATGTGATTAATCTAGTAAAAGGTACATAAAAAAAAGCCACCTGATAAAGATGGCTTAAATTATTATTGAATCGTTAATTTTTTTTCCAGATCTTCTAGATATACTTTAAACTGTTTGTCTGTTTCAGATAGGTTTGTTACGGTTCTACACGCATGTAAAACTGTAGCGTGGTCTTTTCCACCGCAATGAGCTCCGATATTAGCCAAAGAAGATTTTGTCATCTTTTTTGAGAAATACATTGAAATTTGTCTTGCTTGCACTACTTCTCTTTTTCGTGTTTTGGATTTCAATATTTCAATTTGAAGATCAAAATAGTCACAAACCACTTTTTGAATATATTCTATGGAAACCTCGCGTGCTGTATTCTTAACGAATTTATCTACCATTTGGCGAGCTAAATCAATTGTAATTGCTTTTTTGTTCAGCGAAGCTTGCGCTAGAAGTGTATTCAAAGCTCCTTCCATTTCACGAACATTTGTATTGATAGAATAAGCAAGATATTCAACAACATCTTTCGGTAATTCAATACCATTTCCGTACATTTTCTTTTCAAGAATTGCGATTCTAGTTTCTAGGTCCGGCGCACCAAGATCAGCAGATAATCCCCATTTAAATCTAGAAAGCAAACGTTGTTCCATACTTTGCATCTCCACTGGAGGTTTATCGGAAGTAAGAATAATCTGCTTGCCATTTTGGTGTAGATGGTTGAAAATATGGAAGAAAACATCTTGCGTTTTCTCTTTACCAGAGAAGAATTGAACATCATCAATGATTAAAACATCAATCATCTGGTAAAAATGTATAAAATCGTTTGTTGTCTGATTTTTGATTGCGTCAATAAATTGGTGCGCAAACTTTTCAGAACCTACGTATAACACTGTTTTATTTGGAAATTGATTTTTAATGGCAATTCCAATAGCATGCGCTAAATGCGTTTTTCCTAGTCCAACTCCACCGTAAATTAACAAGGGGTTGAAAGCTGTTCCACCCGGTTTGTTTGCTACTGCATATCCTGAAGCTCTTGCTAATCTGTTGCAATCGCCTTCCATAAAATTTTCAAAAGAATACGATGGGTTCAAATTAGAGTCCACATTTACTTTTTTCAATCCTGGAATAATAAAAGGATTTCGAATTTGGTTTTCGTTCAAATTTAAGGGCATGGAAACCGGAGCGTTTTTCAGAGAACGTTTATTTAGTGCTGGTAATTTAACGGTATAAGGGGTTGAATTTGTTGTGTTGTTTTCCATTACAATACTATATTCTAAAGTACCTTCAACTCCTAATTCTTTTTTAACAACTTTCTTAAGTAAGGTAATGTAATTTTCCTCCAACCACTCATAGAAAAAATGAGAAGGGACTTGAATAGTAAGCACATTGTCTTCTAGTCGAACAGGAATGATCGGTTCAAACCAAGTTTTAAAAGCCTGCAAAGAAATGTTATCTTTTATAACTTTCAAACATGCATTCCAAACGACTTCGTGATTAGTATTCATTATAATTTTATTAGTTAACAGTTATTAATTTTTCCTACGCCATGCATTTAAAGTATAAGTGGTTTATATAACAGATTCAATCAGGAGACAAATATTCACATAAAAAAGTTTAAAAAAAAATAGCTTATGTATTGATTTTTAAAAAAGTTTTACATGTCACCTACGATTAGCACTTTATAAATCAATTAATCTATTAAATATTAAATAGATATAACTATTTACTTAAATCTCAGCTATTTCATACTCTTTATGTGTTTATTAACACAATGCGAAAATAACTATTAAAATACATAAATGAACAATCCTTTGGTTATAATTTTTAAATTTGGCTTACAAATGAATATTCAATGGATTTCAATTATTCTTTCTCGATAAAACTGCGTGTTCGATACAGTGAAACAGATCAAATGGGGTATTGTTATTATGGGAATTACGCCCAATATTTTGAAGTTAGTCGCGTAGAAGCGCTTCGTTCGTTAGGCATTAGTTACAAGCAACTTGAAGAAGAAGGAATTATGCTTCCTGTTTCTGAGTTTTCTGTAAAATACTTCGCGCCAGCTTTATATGATAATGAGTTAACGGTTGAAACAACCATCAGGGGAATTAAAGGTGCACGAATTTATTTTGACTATACCATCACCAACAATACGGGTGAATTAATCTGCACAGCGCAAACAACTTTGGTTTTCGTACAAAAAGGCACTATGAAACCGATTCCAGCGCCAAAGTCATTTACTTCATTTTTACAAAAATATGTTCAAAATTGAATCCAATTTTTTTTGTTTTCATCCCGCTACAGCGGAACGATTTAAGGGTTTAACCATCTTGCGTTCCAATGAAACAAAAATTGGCCAAAAGCTATCTTACTCCGAAAAGACAAGCACTACTAAATATGCTCTTCTTGGAATAGAAGAAAGCTTTGGTCCGCAGGCAAACAAAGGGAATAGTGGCGCTGAATATGGCTTTATGGCATTTCTAAATCGGTTTCTTAACATGCAATCAAATCGATTCCTACTTGGAAATGAAGTGCTTTTCCTTGGGACAATTACCCAGAAGCAAGCTGCCAATAATGAGGGTAATTTGCATGAAATTGTGAATGAACTAGATATTTTAGTGGAAAACATGCTAAAGGAATATATAGAAGAAGGAATTATTCCAATTGTTATAGGCGGCGGACATAACAATGCGTATCCTTTGATTAAAACAGTTTCCGAATCCAAAAAGGATTCTATTGATGTCATAAATCTCGATCCCCACGCAGACTGCAGAGCGTTGGAAGGGCGACACAGTGGCAATTCTTTTTCTTATGCAAAAAACGCAGGGTTTTTGAACCATT
>JBIKZR010000185.1:0-4530 GCA_044354635.1 Crocinitomicaceae bacterium
CAATTGGAATGGAAATCTTTTTGGGCAATAGTAGGACTTAAAACAAGTATTGATTTAGTGCAATTTTCCCCTTATTTCTTTCGGGTAAAACGCTTGCGAACATGGCTATTTATTCCATTTTACGAAGTTTTATTTCCAATCTATTCACTCAGTATTCTGCTTGCGATTCTCTTCGTGAAACCGATTTGGAAAGGCAGAATTTTGATGAACAAATAAAGGTAAAGTTTAAATTTTTGCCGTTATTTTTTTTCGATTTCACTCAAATTCTCCATTCTTTTCTTTGCCAAAAATCCTTTTACATCTTCGAAATGTTCCTTCACGCGTTTGTTCCCGAACTCAAAAACTTTTGTCGCTAATCCATCCAAGAAATCTCTATCGTGCGACACAAGAATAAGCGTTCCATCGAAGTTGCGCAATGCATCTTTAATGATGTCTTTGGTTTTCATGTCAAGGTGATTGGTTGGTTCATCCAGAATTAAAAGATTCACAGGCTCAAGCAATAACTTGATCATTGCCAAACGCGTTTTTTCCCCACCGGAAAGAACTTTGACTTTTTTTGCACTACTATCGCCACCAAACATGAAAGCGCCCAAGATATCTCTAATTTTTGTTCGAATATCACCTACCGCAATTTCATCGATTGTATCAAAAACGGTTAAACTTTCATCCAACAATGCTGCTTGATTTTGTGCAAAATAGCCGATTTGGACTTTATGTCCAATTTCTAGCATTCCCGTAAAATCAATTTCATTCATTATCGCCTTGATCATGGTCGATTTTCCTTCTCCATTTTTCCCGACAAAAGCAACTTTTTCGCCTCTTTCAATAGTAAGTGAAGCTTTTTCGAAAACGGTATTTTCTCCGTATTTCTTGGTTAATTCATTTACAACAACCGGATAATTTCCAGAACGAATAGAAGGAGAAAAACGCAAGCGCAAAGCGGAAGAATCGACTTCGTCTACTTCTACAATGTCCAATTTCTCGAGCATTTTTACGCGAGACTGTACTTGATTTGTTTTGGAATACGTTCCTTTGAATCGGTCGATAAAATCTTGGGTATCTGCAATAAATTTTTGCTGATCGTCGAATTGTTTTTGCTGTTGTTCGCGGCGTTCCTTCCGCAATTCCAAGTAGTGTGAATATTTTGCTTTATAATCGTAAATTCTTCCGGTTGTAATTTCGATGGTTCGAGTAGTGATATTATCCACAAAAGCTCTATCGTGGGAAATTACAACCACGGCTTTTGCATTGTTTACCAAAAAATCTTCCAACCATTCTATGGAGTCGATATCCATGTGGTTGGTTGGCTCATCCAAAAGGATTAAATCCGGTTTTTGTAAAAGAATTTTCGCTAACTCTATTCGCATTCTCCAGCCACCACTAAATTCAGAGGTTGCACGTGTAAAATCGGAACGTAAAAAACCCAAACCAAAAAGTACTTTTTCTACCTCTGCTTCGTAATTTATTTCATCCAAAGAATAATAGTGTTCACTCAGTTCAGAAACTTTCTCGATGATTTTCATATACTCATCTGATTCGTAATCTGTGCGCGTAGTCAACTCCGTGTTCAATGCTTCAATTTCATCTTTCATCGTAAAGATTTCCTGAAAAGCTTTGGATGTTTCCTCAAAAACCGTTGCAGTATCTTCTGTTAATAAATGCTGCGGCAAATAGGCGATTACGGAACCTTTTGGGGCATTTACATTCCCGCGATTTGGTTTGTTTACACCAGCAAGAATCTTGAGCATCGTAGATTTTCCAGCGCCATTTTTCCCCATTAATGCAATTTTATCCGTTTCATTTATAACGAAAGAAACATCACTAAATAAGGTTGTTCCACTAAATTCTACTGCTAATCCTTCTACTGAGATCATTCTTGGTGTTTTTTTTGAGGTGCAAAGATACGCTGAATTTGTTTACTGCAGAATGCGTTAGCCATGTAATTAGCGGATTTTTGTTGAACAGGAAAGTTGTTTCTGCTGTGTATAATTCCTTTTATCGGGGTGATAAAAAAGCACTTAAAGCTTGTTTTGGTGAAAATCCCTATACCAAATAAAAGTAGCTTAGAGAATATGTTATTTGGCGTGCATGCAATTAAATAGTTTTAGAGCCGTTTTACATACAAATTATTCCGATGGTAAAACAACTTACAGTTCTCTTCTTCCTTTTGTTTTCAGTAATTAGCTGGTCTCAAAATAGTTCGCTTGCGTATTCAAAAGCACTAAAAATGTATAATTTAACAACTTTTGATGCCGTTTCAAATACTAGTCAGTCGTCAGATTTACCCGGAATCAGCTTTAATTCTTCGGTAAAAACGTTTCAATTATTGCATCCAACAATTGCTTTCCAGTGGAAAACAAAAAAGAAGGAAAACTTTCATGAAATCGAATTAAGTAGTTTTAGTTTTCGAAGAACAAATACCATGGATGAAAAAATTACGGATTCTACAAATTTATCGCAATTAATCAGTGGTTCGAGGGAAGCAAGTTGTTCTTTAGTTGCACGTTACGAGTACATTTTTACTTTTTTCAAAACGAAGGAGAGAAAATTTCTTCCATCCTTAGGACTCGGTATTAATTCCTATTTTTTGCAATCGAGCACCTTTCCTAAAACGGCAGATCTATTTCCTGTTTCGGATAGGATTATTGGAAGCAAAGTGTTTTTAACGCCAAGAATCAACTATTTTATAACGCCTAAATTGTTTTTGGATTTCAATATTCCCTTGTGCATTCTGGATGTAAATCTTCAGACAAAAAAGAAACAAAATCCAATTTTGCCAATCGATCAGCAGAGTGTTTCTACCATACGTTTTCAGCAGTTCCCAACTGTTTTTAGTGCACGAATTGGTCTAGGAATAAAGCTATAAACGATACTTTGAAAAGTGATTTTTAGTTCCTGAAACTTAGAATTGACGGCAATTTATTTTTTTTAATTCAAAACAATCCAATCGAATTTTGTAAGCTCAAAATATATCACGACTTTTACTGACGGTTTGAATGAATAGATTCAAAATAATCATCCTGCTAATAGCTTAAGTTAATGTTGAATTTCACAACGTACGAAAATAATACAACTTCCGAATGGGTGACGTTTGTGCACGGAGCCGGAGGAAGTAGTTCTATTTGGTACAAGCAAATTCGAGATTTCGGAAAAGAATACAATGTTCTTCTGGTGGATTTACGCGGACATGGAAAATCAAAAAAGCATGTTCCCGAAAAAAGAAAACGCTATTCTTTTGATACGATTGGCGATGAGGTGATAGAAGTGTTAGACCATTTGAAGATTCAAAGTTCGCATTTCGTTGGTATTTCATTGGGAACAATAATTATACGTGAAATTACGGAACGGCATCCAGATAGAACAAAAAGTATGGTTTTGGGCGGCGCAGTAATGAAATTGAATATTCGAGGACAAATATTAATGCGAACTGGAGCTTTATTTAAATCCGTGCTTCCGTATCTTGTTTTATATAAGTTGTTCGCATTTATTATTATGCCGAAGAAAAAACACCGTGAATCGCGCAACCTATTCATTAACGAAGCAAAGAAGTTGTACCAAAAAGAGTTTAAAAGATGGTTCACGTTAATCTCCCAGGTAAATCCGCTTTTGTCTTTCTTTCGAATAAAAGATTGTGGCGTCCCAACATTATATGTAATGGGTTCGGAGGACCATATGTTTTTACCGAGTATTTCTAAATTGGTTAAAAACCATCCTTCTTCACAATTATCAGTAGTTGAAAATTGTGGACATGTTGTGAATGTTGAGCAGCCCGAGGTGTTTAATTCGGTTGTTTTGGCATTTTTAGCGACCGTAAAATGATTTTTCAAGCTTTTTATCCTCAGTTTTATTAATTTCTCTTCTCTAACAGTTTTTTTGCTAAAAGGTCAATGAATACAGCGTTTTAACTGTGTGAAATACTGTAGAATGTTTCCTTTTTAGGAACGCTTCACTAGTCATTCGTGAAAATAAAACCAGAAAAATAGGTTTATTCAGTTATATAAGTGTAAATTTGTACTTTATATTTTATATTTATTACAATGAGTAAAGGCACAGTAAAATTTTTCAATGAATCAAAAGGATTTGGTTTCATTAGTGAAGAAGGAACAAACAAAGAATACTTTGTACACATTTCAGGATTAGTTGATGAAATCCGTGATGGAGATTCTGTAGATTTCGATTTACAAGAAGGTAAAAAAGGATTGAACGCAGTTAATGTGAAAGTGAACTAATATTTACTTTTCAGTTTTTTTACGAAAGAGCTTTTCAGAAATGAAAAGCTCTTTTTTTTTGAGCCAAATTGATTGAAATTCAACGCTTTTTAGATGTAGCTTGAATCAGGAAATGAATAATTACAAGAGAGCTTCGACTAAATTAGTTGCTTTTACAATTTGATGCTGCTGCACTCATGGCCATGGAAAGATCCACGCATTTGTAGAAATGGATCTAGAAGTGCTTAATGCGAATTGAGCTTCTTCTTTTGAAGGATAGGAAGCAATACTGACGATATATAACTGATCGAATTTCCCTAAA
>JBIKZR010000186.1:0-4525 GCA_044354635.1 Crocinitomicaceae bacterium
ACAATCTGCCATTCGTGTGGGAAGAATGCTTTTCAATAAAACACACGAAGATTACAACGATTTTCTAATACTAAACACCATTTTTGGCGATTATTTCGGCAGTCGATTAATGTCTAATATTCGGGAAGACAAAGGCTACACGTATGGTATTGGTACGATGGTGGCGGAACTGCACGAAACAGGCTATTTTCTAATCGCAACGGAAGTTGGAAAAGAGGTGAAAGATGCGACATTGAAGGAAATTAAAGTTGAAATGGAACGCCTACACACCGAATTGGTGAGCATGGAGGAATTGAATCTCGTTAAAAATTACATGCTTGGTCAACTGTTAAAAAGTGCTGATGGCCCCTATTCCATGACAGATCTATTCATGAGTGTTGAACCGTATGGTTTGAGTTTGGACTTTTACAATGCCTCAATCGATTCCATCAACACCATAACACCGGAAAGAATTCAGCTGTTGGCAAAAAAATATTTAAACTGGAACGATATGACAATTGTTTCCGCTGGATAGCAAACTTTTACGTAAAAAAATCGTTATTATACTAGAAAAATAAATTTTGCGTTTGGAATACCATGTTTAAATTTTCACTTATTCTTCTTTTTATCCTTGGATTGTTTTTTCAGTCGCGCGCTTCCCATGTTATGGGCGGTGAACTAACATGGGAATGTCAAGGTGGGAATTACGTGTTCACCTTGGTGTTTTTTCGAGATTGTAATGGTGCGGAAATCAACGCCGTATCCGAAAATATCCGCGTGTGGAATCACC
Organism: Crocinitomicaceae bacterium; assembly: GCA_044354635.1. Classification (GTDB taxonomy): domain Bacteria; phylum Bacteroidota; class Bacteroidia; order Flavobacteriales_D; family Crocinitomicaceae; genus M0103. The sequence goes on from JBIKZR010000186.1 coordinate 770, forward strand.
CGACATTGACAAGTATCAATTTACCTTTTGTTGCTCGAATAGATATTTCTCCGACTTGTAACCCAGTTTTGGGTTCCCCTCTGCCCCTTTCGTGCGGAAGCGGAAGCAATGGCGGTAACGGAATCGGCGCAATTGAAAAAGTAATTTACAAAAGCGCGCCAATTCCAATTGCAGGAACGCCGCCAATACAAGGTTGGGTATTTACCTATGAGAATTTTTCTCGGAGCAACGCATTGACCAATATTGCAAACCCATCGCTTTATGGAATTACGCTTGCTGCAAAAATGTATGCCATTCCAGGTGCAACAGGCGGTTGTGTGGATAATTCACCCATTTTTCTGCAAGAACCCTATTTTGTAAGTTGCGCTGGTTCGCCGTTTACCTATAATATGAACGCCGTAGATCCCGATTTGGATTCTATCGCAGTAAATTTTGGAATTCCCTACACACATTTTCCAACTGGCGTGTATGACCCGCCAAATAATCCTGCACCAATTCCGTTTGAAACGGGTTTCTCCTACCTTTCTCCTACACCGAATGCGAGTTTAAATGGTGGAAATATTCCCGCGCAATTGGACGAATCATCTGGAGAACTGACGTTTACCTCCTTCACGGTTGGCAATTACGTAGTGAAAGTTGTTGTGCAATCCTACCGAAACGGGTTTTTAATCGCAGAAGTGGAACGGGAAATGCAATTGGCGGTTATAGGCTGTCCCGCAGTAAACAATGCGCCAATTATCAATGGACCTTTTACCGGTGGATTATTTGAAACGACCGTAAATGCGGGAGATTTGGTAAATTTCAATCTTACCTCATCCGATATTGAATTACTCCAAGATGGATCGCCACAAAGTAACTTATTGTTCGCCAGTGGTCCAATGTTTGGAACAAATTATACCAGTGCTTCAGGTTGCGCGATTGCTCCTTGTGCTACCTTGAACAGCACGCCAATAATCATTGGAACACAAGGTGTAACAGCTAATTTCAACTGGCAAACCGACTGTGACCATTTAATTGGAGCAAATGGAAATGCCTTGGATTTAATTCCTTACCATTTTGTTTTCAGGGTGCAGGACGATTTTTGTCAGATTCCAAGAGTTAGTTATGTTACCATTACTATTAACGTTTCCAACCAAGGCGTAATTCAGGGTCCCGAACTAACCTGTATTCAATCTGACGCCGCCGGGAATGTTACGTTGGAATGGACGCCCGTTGCAGATCCTAACGGAACATTTGTTGCCTACCAGGTTTTTTCTTTGGAAAATGGTTTGTTGGCTACACTTCCCGCAATTGGAACAACATCGTGGACAGATTTAGGCGTTACGCAGCAATACAACTATTATATTTCCGCTGTTTCAGGTTGTAATGGAAATACAAACCGATTCAGCGATACCATTTCCAATATCTTTTTGGATTTAAACAATCCGACCAATGGTACAGCTGTTTTGCAATGGAACGATCCTTTGGCAACTCCGATTGCTTCCATGAATGCATTTTACCATATTTATCGGGAATATCCGACAGGAACGTGGACACTCTTGGACAGCGTTTCTTATGGGACAAATTTTTACAAGGATACCATAGATATTTGCGAAGCATTCTTGAACTATCAAATTGTATTGGGAAATACACCATGTGATTATACTTCCAATATTTCCGGCGATACGTTTGAGGACATGCTCACTCCGGATATTCCAGTGATTACTTCCGTTAGCATAGATACGTTGAGCAATGCAGTGACGTTGAACTGGAATGAAAATGCGCAAGAAGATACGTATGGATATGTAATTTACACCTATGATTCCGATGGATTTTTAGTCGAATTGGATACTGCTTGGGGCATTTCATCTACAAACTACACCTACTCTCCAGATATTACACAAGGAGCGCTAACGTATTCAGTTGCTGCATTTGACTCATGTTATACGCCAGCTTCACCGCCAACTTTTCAAACTTCTGGAAAAGCCTTTGTGCACACGACACAATTTTTGGAAACATCCTTAAACATTTGCGCGTATGAAGTAGATTTGGCTTGGTCGGCTTATATCGGCTGGAATGCAGTTGCATCCTATGAAATTTGGGCGAAAGTATCGAATCAAAACTGGGAACTCATTGGAAGTACTAACAATACAACGTACAGCGCATCGGTAATTGGCCTGGAGAATTATTGCTTTTTTATAAAAGCCATTTCTGACCAAGGAATTGTTTCCTTTTCCAACCGCTCGTGCTTGAGTATTGTAGCGCCAACACAACCAGATTTTCATTACCTAAAAGTGGCAACCGTTTTAAACAATGCCGTTGAACTGCGCCATTTGGTTGATGTTTCGGGCGGTGTAACAGGAATTGTATTCGAAAAAATGAATAATTCTGGTGTTTTTGAGACCTTGGTAGAACTTCCGCTTAGTTCCAATACGCTTAATTATGTCGATACCGACGTTGATGTAGCCAACTATAGCTATTCCTACCGTGCCCGAATTATTGACAGTTGCGGAAAACAAGGAGTTGTTTCAAATGTTGCTAAAACCATCCTACTTTCCATTCAAAAAGATGCTGTTCGAAATATCAATTATATAAATTGGTCGCCGTATTCGGAATTTAACGGGGAAGTAATCGGCTATGCTGTTTACCGAGGAATTGATGGAATATTTACGGATGTTCCTATTACCGTTCAAAATTCTAATTTACGGTCGTTTGAAGACGATTTAAGTACGTATGAATTCACTGGAAAGGTTTGTTATTATGTCGATGCAATTGAAGGTAGTAATATATTCAATGCGCCAGAACGAGCAAGATCGAATGTTGCATGCGAAGTTTTTGAACCGCTCATTTATATTCCAAATGCTTTTCTTCCAGGCGGAATCAATTCCACTTTTCAGCCTGTTTTGACCAATTTTAGTCCGATAGATTACCGTTTCACTATTTTTGACCGCTGGGGACAAGCAATTTACCAGACAGATTCTCCTGAAGGCGCTTGGGATGGAACGATTTCCTTTTCCGGTGAACTGGCGGAGACAGGCTCCTACATTTACATGCTTGTGTTGCACGATGGAAATGGTGTTGAAATTGTGAAGCGTGGATTTGTAACCTTATTGAAATAAGCCTGTGAAAAGTTCTGTGGATTCCGTGCAAAAAATTCTTCTTATTCAAACAGCTTTTCTGGGGGATGTAATTCTTGCAACACCTGTAGCTTCTGAATTGAAACGCATATTTCCTGAATCAAGCATTGATTTTATAGTGAAGAAAGGAAACGAAACGTTGTTGCATAATAATCCCAATTTACGCTACGTCATTACATTCGATAAATCGAAAGGAAAATGGCGTTCTTTGTTGCAGTTAATCAAACAATTTCGGAGTCAACAGTATGATTTAGTGATTAATTTACACCGCTTTGGTAGTTCTGGAATACTGACTACTTTTTCTGGTGGAAAGAAGAAATACGGGTTCAAAAAAAATCCTTTTGCGCTTTTTTACACGAAGTCGTTTCGGCATGCTATTGGAACAAACCAGCACGAAGTGGAGCGTAATTTGTCCATTATTAGCGAATTTGGCGCAGTTGCACGTAAACGGCCGGAACTTTTCCCATCGCAGGCCAATTTTGAGAAAGTAAAAGAATTTTCTAAAGGGGACTTTTTCTGCATGGCACCCGCTAGTGTTTGGTTTACAAAACAACTACCAAAAGAAAAATGGGTAGAACTGGTACAACAAAAATCCAGTACCGGGAAAATCTACCTACTCGGCGGAAAAGCAGATCACGAA
>JBIKZR010000187.1:0-4520 GCA_044354635.1 Crocinitomicaceae bacterium
CTGTAAACAAAATTGTTACTGCTTGTCCGCATTGCTTCAATACCTTGAAAAACGAGTATCCTGAATTGGGTGGGAATTACGAGGTTATTCACCATACACAACTGATTCAGGATCTAATCAATACCGGAAAATTAGCACTTGAAAATGGTGGCGTTTATAAAGGCAAGAAAATCACATTCCACGATCCATGTTATTTAGGAAGAGCAAATGATGTATACGATGCACCGCGCGAATTAATTGAAAAATTAGATGCAGAACTAGTCGAAATGAAACGGTGTAAATCAAATGGATTATGCTGTGGGGCAGGTGGCGCGCAAATGTTTAAGGAAGCAGAAAAAGGAAACAAAGAAGTGAATATTGAACGAACGGAAGATGCTTTGGAAACGAATCCTGAAATAATTGCTACCGGTTGTCCTTTCTGCAATACGATGATGACAGACGGCGTAAAGAATTTTAATAAAGAAGCGGCTGTTCAAGTGTTGGATGTTGCCGAATTAATTGCAAACGCAGCTGAATTATAACTGTACAATGTTATTTCCAAATTTCCCCGAAAACAGCAAAGTATGGGTGTATGCTGCAAATCGTTTTTTTACGGAACACGAATCCAAAATCATTAAACATAATGTAGATTTATTTACAAAGCAATGGGCAGCCCATGGTTCCGGATTAATTGCAGTTGGATCGATACTACACAATTCTTTTATTGTGTTAGTGGCGGATGAGAATCAAGTGAAAGCTTCTGGATGTTCTGTAGATAGCAGCGTGCGCTTTATCAAAGATATTGGTAAGGAATTCGAAATAGATTTTTTTAATCGGCTCCACCTTTTAATTGAGAAAAATGGAGAGTTTAAACGCATACATTTCAACGAATTACAAACGTATTCGGATTGGAACCTCTTTAATCCTTTGGTGCAGAATTTGAAGGAATTGCGCCAGAATTGGTGTGTACAAATCGCAGAAAGTCAATTCGTGAAATAACAAAAGCTTTCCGCACTTTAATCCGTAAATACTTACAGTTTGTTTTTTGATTTTTTTTCTTTCGGATCCAAGCGAATTCCGCCAACTATCTTTACAGAATAAAACGATTGGCGGTAGACAAATTCATTAAACCGAATGGATTTATTATCAAAATCCGTTACAATAAATACAAAGTAGCGCGGAACAGTATAGCCCCCAATAAAGCGAAAATCAAACCGTGGTGACAAACCTAGAAAACCTCTTGTTGTGCCATCTGAAACATAGAATTTACTCTGAATTGCGCCACCGAAACCGGCGATAACAGAAAATTGCCAATTGTTTATTTTGTTTACATACGCATAGCCTGGAATAACGCCAATATCGACGGAGGATAAAGTTGAAGAAGCGACTTTTGAATTGGTTGAATCCAATAATTCTTGCGGAACAATAGAAGAATTTCCATTGTTTATGCCAAAAATATTCAAGGAGGTTTTAACATACCAAGTTTTTACTTCGCGATCGTAATGGCCTGTTTTTCCGCGTAATGCAGACATTTTAAAATATTTATCGTGAAAATACCAAACATTAGCTGAAAAACTAGTCGCATTTGTGTTTCCTCGAATTTCGTTCGGTTTTAAATTAGTCAATGTTTCCTTATAATTTTTGGCGTCTTTAATAACATATCCTTGGTAATTTCTAAAGTCGACATCACAGAATGTTTTTTTAACAGTAAAGTCGAAACCAAGATTAAATGGAATGGTTTTTCCAAACTTGCTTGGTGGACGAACATTCCCAGGTAAAGGAACCCCAAGCCTTAACGCAAACCATTTGTATGAAACTCCAACACCTAAAATTGTCCGGAAATTATTTAGAAATTTCAGTTTATCTATCGATTCATTAAATGTATATTTAATTGAAAATGGTGCAGAAGCGTAGCCAAGATCAGCATAAAAAATCCACCGGTCTTTAAACAAAGTATAGGGCATTGTATCGCGTTTCGGATTAGGAAGCCCAAAATGAACCTCCCTTTTCTTTTGTCCGAAAGCAAAAAGAGGTAAGCAGAAAATTATGCAAAAAAGTTTATTTCTCAATTCCTTCCAAATGTAAAATAAAAGCAAATTCTTTAGCAATATCAATTCGTTCTTGCGTTCTTCCAGAACCACCGCCGTGTCCTGCATCCATGTTGCAATCGAAATACAATGGTGCTGCATTTGTGCGCATTTCTCTAATTTTAGCAACCCACTTCATCGGTTCCCAATACTGAACTTGTGAGTCGTGGTATCCAGTTGTAACGAATAATGCAGGATAATCCATCGCGCGAACATTGTCATACGGGGAATAATTCAATTGATAATAATAATACAGCGCATCCGCCGGATTTCCCCATTCTTCATATTCTCCAACAGTTAATGGAATTGTTTCATCCAGCATCGTAGTCACAACATCCACAAATGGAACTTGCGCAATCACGCCTTTCCATAAATATGGTGCCATATTGACAACTGCTCCCATCAATAAACCGCCAGCACTTCCGCCTTGCGCATACATTTTGTTTTTGTCGCAATATCCTTTCATTGCTAAGTATTCAGCGGCATTGATGAAATCTGTAAATGTGTTTTTCTTTTTTAGAAATTTTCCATTTTCATACCATTGTTCTCCCATGTATTTACTTCCACGCACATGCGCCACGGCAAAAACAAAACCTCTATCGAGCAAACTTAACCGAGTTGCACTAAAAACATCTGGAGTTGTGTATCCATAGGATCCGTAACCGTAAAGTAAACAAGGCGCTTTTGCTAAATCTATTCCCTTTTTATACACGAGTGAAACTGGAATCTGTGATCCATCATTTGCAGTTGCCCAGATTCGAACGGAAGTATAGTTTTCCGGTTTGTAATTCTGATCTAACAATTCTTTCCTGAACCAAACATCTCTCGTATCATGCGCTAAGTCATATTTGTAAACCGTAGATGGCGTTGTCATGGAATTATACACAAAGAAAAGCTTCGTTGCTTCGTAATCATCGTTAACCGACAAACCAGTGTAATAGGTTTCTTCGGGGAAAGAAATTGCTTTTGTTTTATCTGAATTCAGTATGGAAATCTGGATTTTTCGCAAACCGTTTGTCCGAATTTCTGTTACCAGATAATTTTTCAAAACAAGCATGTTTTCAATTAAAACTTCGCTAGAATGCGGAATTACAATCGTACATTCCTCAATTGATTTTGGAACAACACTGCTAAACACGAGTTGTTTATTTGCTGCATTTTTATTGCTTAGGATATAAAACCCATTTTCATGGTGTTCCACGTCATACAAATGTCCTTTTTCTCTTGGAAGGAAAACAGAGGGTTTTTCTGTTGGGCGATCTGCATTTACAATAGATAGTTCTGAGGTTGTGGAGCTGTGGCTATAAATTAAAATATATTTATCGGTTATTGTTTTTCCAATCGAAACACTAAATTTCTCATCATTTTCCTGGTATACGAGAACATCTTTTTTAGCATCGGTGCCTAAAACGTGGCTAAAGACCTGAAATTCTCTTAATGTTTGCGGGTCTTTTCGACAATAAAATAGTGTTTTATTGTCATTTGCCCAAACAATTGATCCGTCGGTATCTTTGATGTTATCCGCTAAAAACTTGCCGTTTTCATTTGTTCGAATGGTAATTGTATATTTTCTTCGACCAATAAAGTCTTCACTGATTGCAAGTAATTTATTGTTTGGACTTGGCGACCATTCTGCAAGCTCATAAAACGGTTTTCCTTTTGCTCGTTCATTTTCATCAAAGTAGACAGTTTCCTCTTTTCCATCTAATTTATAGATAAGGACGTAATCCTTACCTTCCTTATTTCTAACTTGATAGGTTTGTCTATTCAAAATAAAAGGTGAACTTACATCGTTTGGATTTATTCTTTTTTCAAACTCATCCAGCAAATTCTGCTGTAAATCGGAAAAACCAGTGAAATAATCCGCTGTATACGCATTTTCCTCCACTAAGTAATCCAATACGGGCTTAGAATCCCGTTCATTCATCCAATAATAATCATCTACTCTTGTGTGTTCGTGCAAGTTCAATTCTTTTGGCAATTTCTTCGCAACAGGCTCCTTTTTCATGTTATTTGTCTGTGTTTCTTGTGCATAACCAAATACGGGCAGTAAAATAAGAAAGATAAGTTTTTTTATCATCTAACAACGAAATTAAGGGAATTTGAAAAGTGTCGAATTCCGAAACGTAAAAATAAAAGAAATAACTTTCTTACCGAGCATACAAAGTCATTCTTTTTCTTTGATTAAATTTGTGTCATGAAGAAATTGTACAGGTTTTTATTAAACAAACTTCCGAGACCTTTATTGATTCGTTTGAGTTATCCTTTCAAATTGGTCGCGCCCTTGTTGTTTAAAGGAAATAAAGTAGAATGCCCAGTATGCGAGCGCTCTTTCTCGAAGTTTTTATCGTACGGTTCAGATAGTGCAAACCGTGAAAATGTTTTGTGTCCGTATGATTTAACGCTGGAACGTCACCGTTTAATGTGGTTGTATTTGTGCGATTACTCCGATTT
>JBIKZR010000188.1:0-4503 GCA_044354635.1 Crocinitomicaceae bacterium
TTATCAAATGCCTTTTCTAACGATTCATTTTGAAATGCCATTTTATCGTATTGCGTCTGCAAAATACGGTAGGATGTTCCAATGGAACTTGTATCCGCTTTTAATTTGGAAACTTCTTTTTTCGCTACCTCGTAGCGCGTCTCCAAATCTTTTGCTTTTCCTTCAAAATCCAATGAGCTAGTTTTGAATTGCGCCAATTCTTCGCTGCATTTTTTCTCCCTTTCCACTAAATCTTTGTATTTTTTTGCAGGAACACAAGCTCCTAAAAACACTACCGCTAGAATTGCAAAACGTACCATATACCTTTTTCTTTAGATTACAAATATGCAAAAGCAAAGCACGTCAAAATGGATTGGTGAAAGGAATTATACACAACCAAAATTGAATAACATTTAAAAGGGACTTTATTCAAATAAGGGACAACTGGAAGTACTTGTGTTTAGCGGCTTGCACGTAGAAAAACTAACCGCTATTTCGTGGGAATTATTGCTGCCGTTTCGTACTGCTGAAAGCGTAGCATCGAAGGAATATTGCACTGAAAATCGCTGATTTATCTTGAATCCTGCGAAAAACAAAAGCGCATCGGTGTTTCTATACCCAACACCAAAATTCAATTTATTGCCATAATCCAGCATAATTTGTAAGTCTGCTGCAACTGGTCCTCTTGGTGGAATTTTTAATAATACCGCCGGCAATAACGTTGTTTTTTCATTCATTCTAATTCTATATCCACCATTGATTAGTGTATGAAAACGGTATTTCGAATCCAATCCAAGTTCCCATTTTGCAGGAATCAGGTTTTGCATTACGAGTCCAACGTAGTAGTTTTTCCCATTCCACCAAGCTCCAAATGTAGCGTCGGGAGAAATGAAGGAAGCCTCTTTTGAAATGCTTGGATCCGGCTGGAGCGTAACCGTGTTGGAAGGATCATAACCCATTTGTATCATTCCGCCGTACAAACCAAGCGAAAGACGCGTGTCCGCTGAAAAGTTAAAATGTGCAGCATACGCAATATTGAACCTGCTGGTGGTGAATTGTCCTATTTGATCGGATTCAAAACGCAAACCAAATCCTTGCCGCGCGCTCAAATATTTTCTTCTTGGAGATTTGATTGGTGCACTAAAAGTTAAAAATCCACTTTTCGGCGCTCCTTCAAAACCTACCCATTGTGCTCTGTACAAAGAATGCACGTCCAAACATGGTTTGATTCCGGCATGAGCAGGATTCAAAGCAAATTGATGGGAAGACCATTGCGTATATTGTGGCGTTTGCTGAGCAAAAGTTTGATCCACCGAAAGAAGGAAACAAATCAGAATAAAAAATGCCTTTGTTTTTTTCATCGAATCAATGTTATGCTGCCTTTGAATTGGCTTTTTTCACTGTCGCGCAATTCTACAATATAAAAATATACACCTTCCGCAAGTTTTCCTGTATTGGCAGTTCCATCCCACGCTTTGGCTTTTGAGTAACTTGTAGATTGGAAAATTTCCTGCCCCCAACGGTTAAAAATTCGCACAAAACAATTTGGGTATTCATCAATGCCGCCAATTTCCCATGTATCATTTGTTCCATCCGCATTGGGCGAAAATGTTGTCGGAAAAATCAATTGCTGGTCAACTGTTATTGTAACAAAATCCTGTTTTGTGCAGCCATTTTCAGTTGCTGTAAGCGTATACGTTGTTGTGACGGCCGGCGTGACAAACGGATCTAAAATTAAGGTATTATTTACGGAATAGGAAGGAGACCAACTGTAAATCGGAGCAGAAGTAGTTCCGTTTAATTGCGCCGATTCACCTGGTTGAATAAGTTGATCCGCACCAGCGTCCAATGGAAAATCGTAAACGATTACTGGAGTTGCGGAATCGGTAACAATTTCTGGACACAAAACATAACAGCTTGTTTCTACCGAAACAACATCGCCATCGGATAAATTGGTTGTTTGAAAGATTGGATCTGTGGTTTCAGCAGTCAAAATGCCGTTTATAAACCATTTAAAACCTGTGGTATCCGGACAATCTGCAAGTTGCGCTGTAGCAGTGAAAACTACATTTTTACAAATATTGATTGCACTACCGAATACATTAACGGTTGGTATCGATCTATTTATTCCTTGGCCACTAATCGAAACATTAAAATCTGCCGCTGCTGGGGAAGTAACTCCAACTCCATTTGTCGAACCGGAAAGAACAATGTAATAAGTTGTGTTTGCAGGTAAGGCAAGTGCGACTAAAGAAAACGGTGACGCACTGTTGGAAACGCAATTACCAATAGCCGTGTAAGATGCAGAATTGCACGGAATCGATGCTTCTAAAATAGTCGCCTCTAATGCATTTCCTTGAGCGGGATTTGTTTCAAAATTCAAACTCGAGAAATCCACTTGTACATCTCCACCTACATTATTCGTTGTAAAGGTCAGCCAAATGGTATTGTTTGCGGAAAAACAAAAGGAAAAATCATCTTCACAGCCGGGACAAAAGGTTTTATTTGCTCCACTATTCGTTAAAGGGAAAAGTTTATTCGGACATAATTCCAGTGCAGAATTACAATCGTTATAAGCCGGTTGAGCGAACGATTTTACCTGTAAAATCAATATTAACAATAAAATAACACCTTTCATAAAAATATACTTTTACCCCCTATTTTACTTACATTTACAACAAAAATAAATTACATTAATTTAATTTTAATAGTTTTATTCTGCCTAAAAACTTGAAGTTATAGATTTTTGGCACAATAATAGGTTTTTAAGCGAACAAATTAATATAAATGACCATGAATAAATTTACTACACTCGTATTTTGTCTACTTCTTTCTTTCGGCGCATCGTTCGCTCAAAGAATTGATTACGATAACAGTTCCAAATGGTTCTTAGGATTTAATCTAGGTGGAACTTGGCAAACAACAGATGTTCAAAACAAAACGAACCTTGGGTATGGGTTGACATTGGGGAAATCATTCAACTACGATTACGGTAGAAAATTAACATTCGATTTGCGCGCGCGCTACCTGCGTGGATTTTGGTATGGCCAGGATTACGATACAACCTCTCTAGCTTCCTACGCCGGAAGCGCATTGAATAATTACAAAGATTCACTCGGTTTTTCGGTCAATAACTTTCAGGCGGACGTTTACCGACTTGGTTTTGAATTAGTGATTCATGCAAATGGCATTAGAGAACGAACCGGCTGGGATCCATATATTTTTGGTGGCGTCGGATTCACTTGGCACCAAACAAATGGAAATCTTTACAACAATGATTCTCTTGGAACGCTTTACAATTACGACCCATCCATTTTAAATAATTCTTATCTCAACTCCACCCTTGATGCCATCTACGATTCACCACTTGATGGTTCTAAAAAAGATGCATTTCGCGTTGGTTTTATGCCAAGTCTTGGTTTTGGGCTAGGTTATCAAGTAGGAAAACGCGTTTCCATTGGATTAGAACATAAATCCACATTTACCTTAATTGACGATTTTGACGGATATGTTGCACCAAGCAAATACAGAGATATTTACCACTATACATCTGCCTATATTCAATTTCGTTTCAGAGCAAGAGATGCTGAAAGAACTGGAGGAAGTAATTTAAACAATGTGGAAAATTACAACCAAAATAATGCTGGCGGTTGTGTTACTCCAAAGATAAAATTTATAACACCGGCAAACAATCAGCTTAGTGCTTTACAAATGCAATATGTTGTTGTAGCAGAAATAAAAGATATACTTGGAAGAGATAATATTAGTTTCTCGCACAATGGTGTAAACACTGCTAATTTCAACTATAATCCAACAACAGACAGATTGGAATGTTCACTGGTTCTTACCCCAGGAATAAACACTTTTGAGATTCGTGCAACAAATACGTGTGGCGTGGATATTCAAACAACAAACGTGAGTTATACCTGTATTCCACCTGCAATTACACTCACAAATCCAAGCGCAAATGGAACGACTGTAAGATCCGCCAATTTTACTTTAAGTGCGATAATACAAAATGCGGTTAGCACGCAAAACATAACAGTATCCCAAAACAATTTGGTAATTTCCTCCGGTAATTTCAATGCGGCAACCAACCAATATGAAAATAACATAACGTTAGTAAATGGCACAAATATATTTGTTATCACCGCAACAAATGCGTGTGGCACGGACGCCAAAACAATTACCATAATTTACGACAATTGCCTTTTGCCAAGTATTAACGTTATTGCCCCTGCAGCAAATGGAACAACCGTTGCAAATGCTAATTACGCTTTGACCGCCACTATTCAAAATATGGCGAGTAAACAAGGGATTTCAATAACGCAAAATGGGCGAGCAATAACCAATTTCACGTTTAATACAACAACAGGAGCTTTCCAAAACTCGGTGATTTTAAGTCCAGGAGCAAATACCTTTCTCCTTTCCACAACAAATTCTTGCGGAACAGATACCGAAATATTTACAATTAACTACCAAAATTGTATCCTACCGAGTATCAGTATTGTTTCACCCGCGACA
>JBIKZR010000189.1:0-4488 GCA_044354635.1 Crocinitomicaceae bacterium
AAAAAGGAAGTGCAACAGGAACAATTAAGATTTATGAATCACTAAATAGTGGCATTTATTTCTTGCAGTTCGGGAACCAAGTAGTTAAGGTTTTATTGGAATAGAAAACTAATGGTTTTATCTCCCCTAATCCTGTTTCTTTTGAAAACAATTTTGTGAAATAATTCAGCAAGTAATTTCCCAAAGTCACATCCATTAGATAATTTAAAAACATACAATAAAAATATCCGACTCATCTAATTCAAGATTAATTAGTTTTTTTTACCATAATAGACCCTAGTAAAAACAAAATTATAGTTGTTCCATATCATTAAAATCGTATTTTTATCCAAATTATACTGTTCTATTATTGAAAAAATAATACCTATTAAATACATGAAATGCGTTTACTCAGTAGTTTCACCGTTTTATTTTTAATCCTTTTAAGCAACCATTCGATTGCTCAAAATTATGTATTTGCAAGCTTGGGAACCCCAACTGCGATGCCAACAACTGGCTGGAATTTAACAGGGAATGCCTTTGTCGGAGATACGCCTGGCGATGCAGATAATTTCACTAATGAATTGATATTAACCAACAGTTTTAATACCCAAAGTGGTGCTGTTTTCTATAATTCTCCAATAAATTTAAGCGTTTGCACAAATTGGGAAGTGCAATTTGATTATCGGATTTGGGGAGGTTCCGCAGCGGATGGACTTGCGTTTTGTTTTTTGAATGTTGCACCAACAGGTTTTGTTTCTGGAGGTGGTGTCGGAATTCCAGCAACCGCCAATGGGCTAAAGGTTGTTATAGATACGTGGGATAATTGTGGTGGCGCAAATCCAGAATTACAAATGTTTAGCGGTATTGGATACGATGAATGTATTTTAGGAATTATTAAACTTCAAAATATCGCTGGAAATTTAAATTTTATACGAAGCAACGCTTACCAGCCTGCTAGAGTTACCTACAACAATGGAGTGGTTAACTTTTTTATCAATAATATCTTGTACCTTACAGGGACACTTCCGGTTAATTTTACCGGTTATATGGGTTTTACAGCGAGTACAGGTGGCGCAAATGACCAACATTCCATTAAAAATGTAGTTATTTTAACTCAACAAGCTCCTTCCAATGCGGGTGTAAATGTTGTAACCTGCGACGATGAACCAGTCCAAATTGGCTCGGCGCCAAATCCAAATTATGTGTATACGTGGTCTCCAGCAACTGGAGTAAGCAATGTAAATAGCGCAAATCCTATGGTTACCGTTAATAATCCTGGAACTACTGCAATTAATGTTTCGTATACCGTTTCTACAAGTTTGGCATCTAGCCCTGGCGTTTGTCCTACAACAGACGTAGTGGTGGTAAATGTGAAACCTACAAAAAACACAAGTATAAGTCAAGTTATCTGTGATTCCAATTACTATGTATTTCAAAATGATACGGTTTTCAATTCCGGAATTTATTTAGATACATTGTCTACTTCGTTTGGGTGCGATTCCATTGTCACCTTGAATCTAACATTGGTGAATTCCTTGGATTTTGACATTCCAGATACTGCGTTTTGCATTGGAAATTCCCTTACAACTACTTTGGATCCAAATTTCACTTATGCCTGGACACCAACATTTACTGCAAATCCTTCCGCTTCCGTTTATTTGCTCCAACCAACTATTTCAACCAATTATGTTGTTTTAGCAACAAGTTCGAGTGGCTGTGTTTCATCCGACACTTTTGACATTGTGATTTTTCCGCTACCGCAATTCACCTTACAAAGTAGCGATACAACACCCTGCTTTGGCGATGCAATTGCGATAACTGCTAGTCCAGCAGCCAATAGTTATCTTTGGACAGGAACAGATCTTATTGCAACTACCGGTGATATAAATGGTTTTATTTCTCAAAATTCAGGATTCTATTCTGTTTTAGCAACAGATGGGAATGGGTGTCAAAACACGGATTCCATTTTAATTACAGTTTTAGATTTACCAGTACTAAGTTTAACACCCAATTTGACTGAAATTTGTGCCGGTGAAATCGCCCAACTTAATGGAAGTGGAGCGTTCATTTATACTTGGAATCCAGTTGTTTTAAATTTAATCAATGATTCTACGGCAAACGTTTCTCCGCTTGGGAATACACTTTATACCTTGGTTGGAGAAACTGCTGATGGCTGCATCGACTCCGTTCAAGCGCAGGTTATTGTGCACCCAAATCCTACTGCAAATTTCACACTTGATCTTTCGGATGCTTCCGATTTTTCTAATGTTCTTAGTTTTGTAAATAATTCCAATGGAGCAGTTTCATATTCCTGGGATTTTGGGGATGGCAGTCCTTTTTCAGAAGAAATGAATCCAACGCATCCTTACGCGGAAAATTATGCTGCTAATTACGAAATCATTCTTTTGGTTACAAATGAATTTGGCTGCACCGCAAGTGCAATGGATGTTTTCATTACGGAAGAAACGGTAATTTTTTACGTTCCAAATTCATTTACCCCGGATGACGATGAGTTTAACCAAACGTTTAAACCGGTTTTCGGTGACGGAATTGATGCGTACAATTTTAGATTTACGATTTATAACCGTTGGGGAGAAATCATTTTTGAATCTCTGAACAAGGATTTTGAATGGGATGGAACCTATGGCGGTAAACTTGTGCAAGATGGAATGTATACGTATGAAGTTGTTTACAAATTGCCTTATATCGATGACAGAAGAACGTTTACAGGAAGTATTGCAATTATCAGGTAAATCAAGCTTTCTTTCCGTTTAACTTCTTCCTGAAATCTATTTTTACCATAACCTATTGCCATACTTTCGCTTTAATATGGTGTAATCTTGTTACTTTTGTATAAATTATTAGTTATTGAATAAAGTTCTAACGATGGATAAGAAAATAGGTATTTGTGTATTTTTAACCTTGGGTGTTTTGTTTGGCTGTGAAACCAAAAAAGACACGACGTTAGATGCACAAAATATAACCAAATCCGCTTCTTTCAAGGGCGAGGGAATTTTTGAAAATAAAATCACCGCAATCGATTCGGACACACAACTTTCCTTCCTGAATAGCCTTTCCTATAATAACAATGAAGGCTCAACAATCGAAGTAATCGCCTATTTGAATAAGGCAGATAGCGAGGTAAAGATCGAAGAAATTTTCTCAGATGTTCCTTCCGGAAATTATGGGAGAAACATTTTCTACATCGAAGAAGGAAAAAAAATCGCGACAAAACAGGTTTTCTTTGACAACCAGCGAAAAGAACCAACATTTGTGGAAATCATTACGTATTATGATACAAAAGAAAATCCAATTTACGCCAAGGAACGAATTACCGAGTACGAAGAAGATCTCGTAGAAGCAGTTTTTACAGCTGTTTCTCCAAAAGTGTGTTCAATAGCAAAAGCAATGCGGGTACTAAATAAAGAAAAAGAGTTTGAAACAACTTTTCAAGGATTTGTTTCCGATGGAACATTGAATTATGTATTGGTTGGAGAAAACACTGAAAATGGCTTTGCTTCTTCGCTAGCGGTTCAATATAGTGAAGGGGATGTTAGAAAATTGCTGAACAATGAAAAGGCCATGATTGGCAAACCATTGACTGTTACACACGAGGTAATGGAAGACGAACGCGGACTGAAATTTCAAGTTCTACTCTCCTTAAAGATAAATTAAGCGACTGTAAAAAACCACGGTTTATTTCTTAAAAAAGTTCTAACTTTCATTTTTATCCACCATTATTTTTTGCCAATAAGCCGAAAATTCAGCCGTTGAACATTTTTAAGAACAAATGTTGGGAAGCAATGTTTATACTTGTATTGGAATTCATTTATTCAAGAAACAATGAAAATTTTAAGTTTCTTTGATGTGTGAAACCAAATTAAATCAACGCATTACCCTATGAAAAAAATTAGTTCTACCTTATTTGTTCTCTTCTTTCTATTGTGCAATTTTTCCTTGAATGCTCAAACCATGAAAGTTACTGGAACAGTTTTCGATACGACTGGAACCAGAGCGCTGCCACAGGCGATGGTTATGGCTGTTCGAGTGAGGGATTCACTGTTGCTTTCTTTTACCAGAACAAATAACAAAGGGGAATTTACGTTGACAAATTTTAAAGCGGATACCTTTTCACTTGTAATTGCTCACCCGAACTTTGACGATAAAACATATTATATTTTTGGTAACAAGGACAATTTTTTCATAGACATACCGGTGGTAAAAATGCCTGCAAAACTCCAAAATATTGAAGAGGTAGT
Source organism: Crocinitomicaceae bacterium (assembly GCA_044354635.1). Taxonomy (GTDB): domain Bacteria; phylum Bacteroidota; class Bacteroidia; order Flavobacteriales_D; family Crocinitomicaceae; genus M0103. The sequence continues at coordinate 4,242 of JBIKZR010000189.1, forward strand.
TATTTACGCCAATAAAAATCCAATTTATTTCAAAGGCGATACACTTGTCTATGTTGCTGATTCTTTTAAAGTTAATGAAAACGCTGTAGTAGAGGATTTACTCAAGAAATTGCCCGGACTGAAAGTGGATAAAGAAGGAAAAATCACTTCCCAAGGAAAAGAAATTGGACAAGTTTTAGTAGATGGTGATGAATTCTTTGGCTCGGATCCAACAATTGCAACAAAAAATCTTGGCGCAAAAGGGGTG
>JBIKZR010000190.1:0-4475 GCA_044354635.1 Crocinitomicaceae bacterium
AACTTGCTCTAATTGCACTAAATAAGGAGAATTTATTGTTGGACGCCCAACCACCAATCATAATTCCGTAGACACCAATCGATAGAAATCCCATGATAAATAAGATTCCGATGTTGACATCTGCAACCTGCAATTCAATCGTATTTCCTGCAATTTCTATGTCTGAACTCCACGGAATAACCGCGCCCGTCATCATAGAAGTAAATATGGCGATTCCAGGACCGAGAATAAAAAGCCATTTATCTGCAGCGGCTGGAATAAAATCTTCTTTGAAAAATAATTTTCCACCATCTGCCAAAGGCTGCAAAATCCCGAAAGGACCAGCGCGGTCGGGACCTATACGATCTTGAAACCAAGCAGCAACTTTGCGTTCCAAATACGTCGCGTAAGCAGCAATTCCAAGCGTAATTAAAAATAGTAATCCTATAAAAAGTAATTTTTCAATAATCTCACTTGTTTCCATCCGAAATATTTTTAGTTGAATTACTTCGTGGACTTATATATTTCCCTTGCGATATTACGGAATGTCGGTTTATTGTTCTAGGTCCGATAATATTCCAATTTTCAGGACTCTTTTTTTCGAAGCGACACGTATTGCAAATCCATCCTGGTTTACCGTTCTGGTCTTCTACTTCGCCATATTTATCCTTTCGTGCCGTAACCCTATAAATTTCGTTTCCAAACATCCATAAAAGAACATTTCCGGAACATTTATCGCAGGCACAAGAAGCTTCCATTGGTTTTAAAAACCAAACACGACTTTTGAAACGGAAAGTTTTATCGGTTAATGCACCAACTGGACAAACATCTATCATATTTCCGGAGAAATCATTGTCAACCGCTTTTTCAATGTACGTGCTGATTTCAGAATGTTCCCCACGATTCAATACGCCGTGAACGCGCTTATCCGTCAATTGATCTGCTACATGCACACATCGGTAACATAGAATACAGCGATTCATGTGCAATTTTATTTTATCGCCAATATCAATTGGATCAAATGTTCTTCTTTCTTCTTCGTAACGCGTTTTTTCCGCACCATGTTCATAAGAAAGATCCTGTAAATGGCATTCGCCAGCTTGATCGCAAACAGGACAATCCAAGGGATGATTAATCAGCAGAAATTCGACGATTGCGCCACGATTTTCGTGCACTCTTTCGCTTGTTTTATTTTTAACGACCATTCCGTCCATTACTGGCGTGGAACAAGAAGCAACAAGTTTTGGCATTGGACGCGGATCTTTTTCGGATCCGGCAGCAACTTCTACCAGACACGTTCTACATTTACCGCCAGTGCCAGGAAGTTTGCTGTAGTAACACATTGCTGGAGGAACAACTTCACCGCCGATTTTGCGTGCAGCATTTAAAATGGTTGTTCCTTCTTCTACCTCTACTTGTACGTTGTCAATGGTAATTTTTACCATAATTTATATCTTTAATAGCGTTTTAAAGCGTTTTAATTTACTGCATCAGTGACTCTTTCAACAAGAGACCATAATTTCTGCTTTGTGATTCTTCACGGTGCGTTACGTGCCATTCAAATTCTTCGCGGAAATGTCTAATTGCAGCTGCAACAGGCCAAGCAGCTGCATCTCCAAGTGGACAAATCGTATTTCCTTCAATCTTTTTATTTATATCTTCCAATAATTGAATGTCGCGCAAATTTCCGTTACCATGTTCCAAGCGATTCAAGACTTTTTCCATCCATCCAGTTCCTTCGCGGCATGGAGAGCACTGTCCGCAAGATTCGTGTGCGTAGAAACGTGCAAAATTCCATGTGTTTCGGACAATACATTGGTCTTCATCAAAAACTATAAATCCACCTGAACCGAGCATGGAACCACTTGCAAATCCGCCATCCGCCAAACTTTCATACGACATCAAGCGATTTTCACCCGCTGCAGTTTTAGTTACCAAATGTGCAGGAAGAATTGGAACGGATGAACCGCCAGGAACGCAAGCTTTCAGCTGTTTGCCGTTCGCAATTCCACGACACCAATCGTCACCGTAAATAAATTCCTCAACAGACAAACCCATTTCTAACTCGTAAACTCCTGGTCTTGAAATATTTCCGCAAGCAGAAAATAATTTTGTTCCCGTACTTTTACCGATTCCAATTTTTGCATATTCGTCGCCACCATCGTTTACGATTGCTACAACGGACGCTAAACTTTCAACATTATTTACAACACTTGGACAACCCCATAATCCTTTAACAGCAGGAAAAGGTGGTTTCATTCGTGGGTTTCCTCTTTTTCCTTCCAGAGATTCAATCATTGCAGTTTCTTCCCCGCAAATATATGCACCACCGCCTGGTGCAACACGTAAATCCAAATCAAATCCGGAACCTAAAATATTTCTCCCTAAAAATCCTGCGGCATACGCTTCTGCAATTGCTTTTTCGAGAATATCTAGAATCCACATGTATTCTCCTCGAATATAAATGAACGACAAATTAGAACCGAGAGCATAACTGGATACGATCATTCCTTCAATCAATCGGTGTGGAATTTTCTCCATCAAGTAACGGTCTTTAAACGTACCTGGCTCACTTTCATCTGCGTTACACAATAAATATCTTGGAACGCCCTCCGGTTTAGCTAGAAACGACCATTTCATTCCCGTTGGAAATCCTGCTCCTCCTCTACCTCTGAGACCAGATTTTTGTACTTCCTCAACTACTTGTTCAGGAGACATTGTTTTCAGTGCTTTTTCAACAGATCGATAGCCACCATTTTTGCGGTAAACCGCATAGGTTTCTATTCCTGGTATTTCATCATGTTCTAAGAGAATCTTTCTTGCCATGCTTTTTTCAATTATTTTGGAAACTCACCTGAACGGTAAGCCGCAATAAGTTCGTCCACTTTTTCTTTTGTAAGGTGTTCGTGGTATTTTTTTCCACATTGGAGCATAGGACCATAACCGCACGCGCCCAAACATTCAACTGTTTTCAGTGTAAAAAAACCATCCTTGGAAGTTTCTCCAATTTTAATATCCAACTTTTCTTGAATATAGGAGATGATGGAATCACTGCCTACCAACATGCATGGTCCGGTGCGGCAAACTTCAAATACAAATTTTCCCGTTGGTTCCAAATTGAACATCGAATAAAAACTTGCCACTTCATACACCTCAATTGGTTCGATGGAAAGTACTTCAGCAACATAATCCATTGTTTCAATGCTCAACCAACCACCAAATTCCTCTTCCGCAATATGTAAAATACGGAGAATAGCACTTTTGTGTTTTCCCTCCGGGAATTGAAGCATTAAGGAATGAATTTCAGCCATTTTCTCCGCACTGAAAACTGGTTTTTCAGAATGCCTTTTACTTAAATCAACTACTGTGTTACTCATAATTTATGCGTCTAATTCGCCAGCAATTACATTCATACTACTCAATGTCAAAACTGCATCACTAATGGATTGACCTGTAATCATTTCAGGATAAGCCTGGTAATAAATAAAGCATGGTCTTCTAAATTGCAACCTATACGGACTTCGACCACCATCGCTGATTAAATAATAGCCAAGTTCACCGTTTCCTCCTTCTACGCTGTGGTAAACTTCTCCAACTGGAATTGGCGTTTCACCCATCACAATTTTAAAGTGATAAATTAACGCTTCCATATTGTTGTAAACTTCTTCTTTCGGAGGAAGGAAAAATTCCGGAATATCTGCTTTGTAATCTCCTTCCGGTAAATTATTAAATGCTTGTTCTATAATGCGCAAACTTTGTCTTACCTCTTCTTGTCGCACTTGGAAACGATCGTAGGTGTCGCCTTGTGTTCCAACTGGAATAATAAAATCAAAATCTTCGTACGAAGCGTATGGATTCATAACCCTCACATCGTAATCTATACCTGCTGCTCGTAAGTTTGGACCTACAAATGAATATTGCAAAGCACGTTCAGCAGAGATTGCGCCAGCGCCAATTGTTCGATCCATAAAAATTCTATTTCTAGATAGCAACGCATCAAACTCATTGAACACTTTCGGGAATTCTTTCAGGAAATCTTTTAGCTTTCGGTGAAACTCAGGTGAAAAATCTCTTTCAAAACCTCCAATTCGACCTAAATTAGTCGTTAATCGAGCACCGCAAACTTCTTCAAATAATTCATAAATCTTTTCGCGCTGCTGAAAAAGATAGGTAAAACCAGTCAAGGCTCCAGCGTCCACTCCAATCACAGAATTACAAACCAAATGATCTGCAATTCGTGCCAATTCCATAATAATCACACGCATGTAATCGACGCGCTTTGGCATTTCCACGCCAATTAGTTTTTCAACGGTCATGAACCAACCCAAATTATTAATTGGGGAAGAACAGTAATTTAAGCGATCTGTGAGTGGAGTAATTTGGGAATATGGTCTTCTTTCCGCTATTTTTTCAAATGCGCGGTGAATGTATCCAACGGTTTGAACAGAAGAAAGAATTTTCTCCCCATCCACTTTCAATACATTTTGGAAAATCCC
>JBIKZR010000191.1:0-4441 GCA_044354635.1 Crocinitomicaceae bacterium
TCCTTCCCGTGGAATCATCGGTTTGCGTAATTATTTGTTAACGCAAACAGCTGGTGAAGCAATCATGACGCACCGTTTTATTGAATACCAACCATACAAGGGAGATATTCCAGGTCGTCAAAATGGCTCAATGATTTCATTGGAACAAGGAACTTCCATTCCTTTCTCATTGAATAATTTACAGGATCGTGGTAAGTTCTTTATTGCTCCAAACGAAAGTATCTATGAAGGACAAGTAATTGGCGAGAATTCTCGCGCTGGTGACTTGTGTGTGAACGTAACGAAGACAAAGAAAATGTCTAACATGCGTTCATCCGGAGCAGATGAAAAAGTTCGTTTGGCGCCACCAAAAATATTCAGCTTGGAAGAATGTTTAGAATACATCCAAGGAGATGAATACGTGGAAGTAACACCAGAAAGCTTAAGAATTCGTAAAATATTGTTGAAAGAAGGAGAGCGCAAGCGATCTGGAAAATAATCGATAATTTAGTTTGAAACTAATCCTGTCTTTTTTAAAGGCAGGATTTTTTTTTACACCGATAACTGCCTTCATTTTTAAAATATTTTAGATATTCTGCAAGCTAAAAGCTAGTGATTGTTTCGTTCTATTATCTCGTGTGAATTATTTGTTGAAAAGAAAATATGCTGAAAAATGCTAAGTCAATGTAAAAGTTGTACCTTTAATCTATAAACTGATTAGCATGTTTGACGACGAAGACGAAGATTATTTCGAAGGAAATCTGAGTGAAGACCTAGAGCGTTTCGAAGGGTTTTTAAAAGGAGATACTTTGCCTTTTTTGGATAGCGATAGGTTAGAAGCAATCATGGATCACTATCTAATCAATAATCAATATACCAAAGCAAAAGTTTGTGCAGATCATGCCATCTCACTTTTTCCGTACAATTCCTTGTTTCATTTACGAAAAGCACAAGCTATTTCTGCAACTGGACAATTAAAGGAAGCCCTACATTTACTTTCTCAAATCGAAAAATGGGAAACGCCTGGATGTGAATTTTTACTTACGAAAGCTTCCATTTTTAGCCAACTTCGCGACAGCAAGAATGCTATAAAATATTTCAAAGATGCCTTGGCTCTATCCGAACCGGAAGATAGAGATGAAATTTACTTGGATCTTGCCATGGAATATGAAAATGCCAACGATTACAAAAATGCTGTCCTCGTTCTAAAAGACGCTATAAAATACAACGTGCACAATGAAGGCGCGATTTACGAAATTGCCTTCTGCTACGATCAATTAGGAGAATATGAAAATGCCATTAAATGTTACTCCGATTTCATTGATGAAAATCCATATTCCTTTACCGCTTGGTATAATTTAGGAAATGCCTATTCTAAATTGGAAAAGCACGAAAAAGCGATTTGGGCTTACGAGTATTGTATGTTGATTAATGAGGATTTTGGTCCCGTTTATTTCAACATGGGAAGCGCTTTCATTTCGATGGAAAAACACAACGAAGCAATTGAAAGTTTTCAGAAATGCATGGAACTAGACGGAGAAGATCCGATGGCTTTGTGTTATATTGGGGAAGCTTACGAACAATTGAACGATTTAAAAAAAGCACGCGAATATTACAGCAGAAGCCTTGAATTAGCGCCATTATTACCAGATGCTTGGCTTGGAATGGGGATAATTTGTGACTTGGAAGGAAATACGGAAGAAGCACTTGTTTTATTGAACAAAGCAGCAAAGTTAGATCCTGAAAATGCTGGAATATACCACGTTTTAGCTGGTGCATACGAGAAAATTGGCGATTTGGCACAAGCAGAAGAATATTACCAACTTTCCCTGGCTCTAGATCCAACAGATGAAGAATGTTTGACAAATTACCTGGAATATTTTTCAGAAAAGTCCATCATTCAGGCGTACCAATATATCTGTGAATTCAACGAGAAAATTGGTGGAAACAAAATCGGACCTGTTTTAGAGGCGAATGCATTGTGGCTATTGGGACGAAAAGAAGAAGCGATTTCCAAGTTTACAGCGTGCGTTGCAGAGAACAAAGAAAAGGCAAAAGAAATATTTGAAATCAATCCAGACCTATTAAGTGTGCAGGAATTTGTACATTTGACCGAAGATTAACGTTGTAACTATGAATTTCGAATTACCATTTATTCCAGAAAGAAGCGCAAAACCACGTCAGAAAGGTATTACTATGATGATGGACAAAGGTTTAAGTTTAAATGAAACCGCAGATTTTATCCAAGCTTCGGCTCATTTGACGGATTTAGTGAAATTTGGTTTTGGAACAGCCTATGTTACTAATGATTTTCAAAAGAAAATCGACTTGTACAAAGAAGCAGGAATCCGTCCTTATCTAGGTGGCACATTGTTCGAAGCTTTTTATGCAAGGGGAAAATTTGAAGATTATTTGCGTCTTTTAGACAAATACAAATTGGACTTGGCAGAAATTTCAGATGGTTCTATTATTATTGACCACGATGAGAAATGCGATTTAATTCGACGAATGGGAAAGAATTTCACGGTTCTCTCCGAAGTTGGTTCCAAAGACGCTGGGATTTTGATTTCTCCTTCAAAATGGATAAAAATGATGAGCACAGAGTTGGAAGCAGGTAGTTGGAAAGTTATTGCGGAAGGCCGTGAAGCTGGAAATGTTGGTGTTTTTAGACCAAACGGAACAGCGCATACCATGCTAATCAATCGAATTATTGCGAAAGTTGCACCAGAAAGCATTCTTTGGGAAGCACCACAAAAAAACCAACAGGTTTGGTTTATAAAATTATTCGGTGCAGAAGTAAATCTTGGAAATATAGGTCCTAATGAAATGATTCCATTGGAATGTTTGCGATTAGGATTGCGCGGCGATACTTTCTTTGAGTTTTTACCGGAAGATTATGCGATTCGATTGAAACAAGTAAACGACGAGGTAGAAGAAGAAGAGGAAGAAGCGGAATGATCTTCCAAAAGCGAAAGGAATTTACTGGACATGCTGCCGGAATCTATTCTTTGGCTTTCGATGGCGAATTTCTTTACTCCGGAAGTGCGGATCGTTTTGTTACACGTTGGAATTTAACTAGCGGAATTCAAGATAAATTTTCAGTTCGTTTTGAATTTCCAGTATACGCTATCGCGTTGTTGAATGAAAACAAATTTCTAGCCGTTGGACTCTCAACAGGTGACTTGCATATTTTTAGTCTTGAATTAAAACAAGAAATAAAATTTTTCACACAGCATAAAAAAGCAATTTTCACCATTACCGAAAACAAGTTTAAAAGCCATTTTTATTGCGCGGATGCCGATGGAAATATCTCTATTTGGAATTCTCAAACCTTCGACTTATTGCTTTATCTTCCAATGGATTGCGGTAAAATTCGAAGAATAAACGTTTCAAAAGATGGTAGTAGTTTTTCTCTCGCCAGTCAAGATGGGTTTATCCGTGTGTTTGAGACCGAATTTTTTAATGAAATTTCCACTTTTCAGGCACACAAAGAAGGAGCAACTGCAGTTTTATTTCACCCGAAAAACGCAGATTGGCTTTTATCCGGTGGAAAAGATGCTTTGCTGAAATGTTGGAATTGGAAAACCGGAACCTTGCTCAGTGAAATTCCTGCACACAATTTTGTAATCTACGATATTATCTCTTTAAACGATGGGAATCAATTGGTTACCGGAAGTCGAGATAAAACACTAAAAGTTTGGAATACAGATACATTGTCCTTCTCTCAGCGCCTCGATTTGAAAGAAGGTGGACACCGAAATTCTGTTAATTGCATGCTGAAACTAACTGAAAATGCATTTGTTTCTGGCTCAGACGACAAGCGTATAATTTTTTGGGAAGTGGCGCAAGAAGCATAGAAAGGTATAATTATCCTGTTTTTATCCATGTGAAAACTACCTGAAAAGTAAAAAAAATATGTATTTTGCTGACTCAAACTAGAGCAAATGAAACATCTACTCTTATTTTCTGTTATAATCTCTACCTATTCTTGGTCGCAAATTGTTATAAATGAGGCATCTAACACCAATGGATCTACAATTGTATTGCCTGATGAGTCTACTCCCGACTGGATAGAAATTTACAATACGACTAGCTTAAACACTAATTTACAAGGATTTGGATTATCAGATGATCCATTGATTCCGTTGAAATGGAAATTTCCCAGCTATATTTTGCCACCGAATGGGTTTTTGACGGTATTTGCAAATGGAAAAGCAGTTAGCAATTCCATAGATCACTATGAAACAGCAATTTTTGAAAGCGATGTCTGGAAATATTTAATTCCTTCTGTAAATCTACCGGCAACTTGGACTTCAATTGGTTTTTCCGATGCAGCTTGGACATCTGCTTCACTTGGAATTGGTTATTCGGACGGCGATGATGCGACAAATGTTCCAAATCCAACAACTTCTGTATATGTTCGAAAAACGTTTTCTGTAACAGATGTAAATGCGATTGCTTC
>JBIKZR010000192.1:0-4421 GCA_044354635.1 Crocinitomicaceae bacterium
CCAATGGAAAAACGCTAGCTTCGCAGCAAATAGCCTATAAAGATGGCAAGCGGGATTTTGAGCATGTAAGTTTCTTACTGGAAGCAGATAAGATTGGTTTTCATTCCTATACGGTTGCTGTTTCCAGAGAATCCAACGAATACAATTACGCGAATAATAAACGCGTTTTTTACATCGAAGTAGTAGATGCAAGAAGTAAAGTCGTTATTTTATCAGGTGCTCCACATCCGGACATTGCTGCCTTAAAAAATGTGGTGGAGCAGGATCAAAATTTGGAAGTAGAATCCGTACTCATAAAAGATTGGAATCGCGTTTCAAAAAAGGTTGATTTAGTTATTTGGCATGAGCCAGGAATTGGTTTCGAACCGACAATTCATAGTTCGTTAGTGGAGAAAAACACAGCTGTTCTATATTGTGTGGGTCCAAATACTTCCAATTCAATTATTCAAAAACTGAATATCGGAATGACGCTATCTGGAGGGAATCAAACGGATGAAAATCAAGGTGTTCTCAATGAAGGTTTCAAACCTTTTGAAGTTTCAGAATCTGTGAAACAGGCAATCGATTATTTTCCGCCATTGAAGTCGAAATTTGGAGACATGAAAATCTCGGGTGGGGCAGAAGTGCTAATTTTTCAGCGGCTTGGTTCAATTAGAAAGAAAGATCCTTTGCTTTATTTCAACAAGCGTGATAAAGTTAAATATGGTGTTATTTTCGGAGAAGGAATTTGGAAGTGGAAAATGAATGATTTTATTCGCAACGGTTCATTTGATGCATTCACGGAATTGATTCAAAAAACCACACAGTATTTATTGGTAAAACAAGACGCTTCCTCGCTGCATGTAACATTCCCAAAACGATTTACAAAGGAAGAAGACGTTCTTGTCAATGCCACTTTCTACAACGATGCGATGGATGCCATTACAGAACCAAAAATTAAAATGGTAGTAAGCGACGAAAATGGTAAAAAATCTAATCTTCAGTTTGGCGTTTCCGGTAATTTCTATAAACTATCTCTCGGTCGCTTGCGTCCTGGAAAATATACTTGGACAGCTTCTACAAAGTTTAATGGTAAATCCCACACTAAATCCGGTGTTTTTATAGTAGAAGATATTGCGCTTGAATCGTTGGATAATTACGCCAATCACAGTCTTTTAAACCAGATGTCAACTGCTACTCAAGGGGAATTTGAATTATTGAAAAATTACAAAAAAACAATTTCCGCCATCAAAAGTCGACGCGATATCACCAGTGTTTCCTACAAAGAAGCGGCCTTCAATGATTTGATAGACTACAAGATTTTGTTTTTCCTTCTCCTGCTTTTTCTTTCGGTAGAATGGTTTCTAAGAAGGTGGCTAGGTTCCTATTAGTAGGGTTCAAAATATTTTTCAGACAACATACTAAAGTTTTTATTCTTGCGTTTTAAGTTTGTAAAATGTAATAAAAATTTTCGCCTATGTTGAAAAAATACCCGCAAACAATCGCTCAATCCAAAGAGTTAAAAATCGGACCTTCCAAAATATCAATCGAAACAGTGTTAAATTATAGTAGATCTTTGGAAGTAAAAAAATCAAAAAAGGATTATATTCTTGTTCACTTGAATTAATTTCAAAAAAAAAATAGCCTGTTGAAGGCTATTTTTTTTTGAACAAATCTATTATAAATCAGTACATTTCTTACCAGATTCGAGCAACTTTAGCACTTGAATTACGCATTTTACTTCCTTCCTTCACATCGAAAGCAGTGAAGAATTCAGGACAATTCATAAGCGGTCCATTTACACGGTACATGCCGGGAGAATGTGAATCATTTGCAATTCGATTTTTCATTTCCTCATCCGTATAATTGATTTTCCACAATTGCGCGTAAGCGATGAAAAAACGTTGCGCAGGCGTATACCCTTCACGTGCTTTTCCGGACTTAAATTCCTCCGTTCTACTGTATGCATAATATGCCATTGTCAATCCGCCAAGGTCAGCAATATTTTCACCCATAGTCAGTTCCGGATTTACGCAATGTCCTTCAATCGGACAGAAAGTTGAAAATGTTTCACCTAAAAGACCGGTTTTCTTTTCGAACGCCGCGCGATCTGTGTCTGTCCACCAATTTTTAAAAGAACCGTCTGCTGCAAATTTAGAACCCATATCGTCAAATCCGTGGGTAAATTCGTGCCCAATCACCATGCCGATTCTGCCATAATTTACAGCATCTTCTGCGTTTTCGTCAAAGAATGGCGCTTGCATAATTCCAGCAGGAAAAGCAATTTCGTTTAAAAGTGGATGGTAATACGCATTGACCATGTGCGCAGGCATTCCCCATTTTTGTTTGTCAACAGGAAGCGTTAATTCCAGCATGTTTTTTGTGTGTGAGAATTGGCTTTCTAGTTTTAAATTTTCAACATAGGAATTACTTTTAAATGTCAAAGCACTGTAATCTTCCCATTTATCCGGGTAACCCAATTTTCTACCGATGGAATTTAATTTATTTAGTGCTTCGTTTTTTGTTTCCTGCGACATCCAATCCAATTCCTGAATTCTACCTTTAAACACAAACAAAAGGTTGTCTACCATTTCATTTACACGGTTTTTAGCATTGTCAGAATAGTATTTTTCCACGAAGGCTTTTCCTAATAATTCACCAAAATCTTTCCCAGTAATTTGATCAATTGCACGGTCATTTAAAGGTTTCATTTCCGTTTTACCGCTCAAAACACCGCCGTAAAATGAGAAGTTTTCCTGTACAAATTTTTGGTCTAAATTTCCAGCGTAATGGTGAATTGTTTTCCAAAGTAAATAATTCTTCCAAACTTCCATTGGCTCAGAAATTAATAGCTCATTGGCATTTTTTAAAAAGTCAGGTTGCGAAACAACCAACGAATCGAACGATTGACTACCAATTGCTATGAGGTAGGAATCAAAGTCAATTTTACCAAATAATTTTTGTGCTTCGTCGCGCGACTTTTTGAAATAAGTGTTTTCTGGAACGCGCAATTCCGCTGGTGACATCATCGCTTTTGCTAATTTTGTTTCGAAGGAAATGACATTTTTCGCAATCTCAACCGATTCTTTTTCAGAATAAGTAAGCAATACCATTATGTTTTGGATATGCTTTTCATATTTCGCAAGTATTGCTTTTTTATTTTCAGAAGTATAGTAATCTCTGTTTGGCAATCCAAGTCCGCCTTGTCCGATGTAACTAATTGTTTCTTCCACATTCTTCAAATCTTGGCCAACACCAAATGCAAACAAACTATTCATTCCTAACACGTGCTGACTAGCAATCAAGGAAATGATTTCCGATTTTGAAGCCAAGGCATTCACACGATCTAATTCCTTTTTTATAGGCGTAACCCCAAGTTTATTGCGCGTTTCCATGTCCGTAAATGAAGCATAGAAATTACCTAGTATAAATGCATCCGTCCCTACGGTTGGCGAACTATTTTTAAAGTTCTCTAGAATTTGCGTGAGCTTTAACTTGTTGTTTAATTCCAATTCGTTAAAACTTCCCCAGCGCGATTCGGATGGAGGAACAGGATTATTTGCAATCCAAGTGCCATTTGAAAATTGAAAGAAATCTTCTTGTGGTGCGATTTTAACATTTAAAAAAGCAAGATCAACTGTTTGCAGTGTTTTTGGCGATTTCTGTTCCGTTACGGTAACTTTTTCCACAGCTAAACCATTGTCTTTTATCACATTACAACTTACTGTTAATGCAATGCTTGAAGCGATTAAAAGGGTGTTTTTAGTCTTCATATTTTAATTATTTGGTGTAAATAGCATTTCTACATGTGGTATATCATCTTCCAGATACTCTTTTCCAGTTGAAATGAATGCATGCTGAGCATAATAATTTTCCAAGTGTTTTTGAGCGGAAATTCTTACTGGAACTTTACCGAATTCCTCTAAGATAAAAGCCATAGATTTATGCATTAATTCATGCCCGATTCCATTTCCTCGAATGGTTTCATCGATTACAACGCGACCGATTGCAACTTCTGGATATGCCAATCCTGGAGGGAGAATTCTACCCGTTGCAACGACTTTCCCTAAACCATCCCGACAAATCAAGTGGTAACATTTTTTGTCTTTACCATCTAAATCCAAATAGGCGCAATTTTGTTCTACAACAAATGCGTTCAAGCGCAACGCAATAATATCGTGAAATTCGTTGGTCGTCAGTTCGGGATAGTGTTTTATTTGCCAATCTAAGTGCATAAATAATATCTGTTTAAGGTGTGTTTTTCGTTCATTTTGATTTCTGAGGTAATTTATTACGTTTGAATAACGCCAACATTGTACGGTTTTTCTGCCTTTTTATGGTTTGCCATTTCAATTCCCAATGAAATTACTTTCCGCGTATCTGCTGGATTAATAATTGCATCCACCCACAATCTGCTATCAGCATAGTAAGGAGATATTTGT
>JBIKZR010000193.1:0-4408 GCA_044354635.1 Crocinitomicaceae bacterium
TGATCCAGTTACGGTTTCGACACCACCTAGGAATTTTAGTTTAAATTCTGAATTATTAGCCATAAAAAAGGTATATATCCACTAAAAGTAGGGTGTAATGTTTAGTAAAAAGGTGATGAATGTTACCTTTAAAACATTCAATTTGTTGTATAAGGAGCTGCAGTAAGCAACTGTCTTAGTATAATTTCATTTACTTTTTTGCAATATCGTTTAAAATTCAGGCAGCTAGAATCGAGACAATACTAAAATTGTTACCTTTATGGAATCAAAAAAAAGGTATGTCAAAAGAAGTATTTATAGTTGATGGAATTCGAACGGCAATAGGAAGTTTTGGCGGCACATTATCTGCGGTCAGAGCGGATGATCTTGGAGCACATGTGATAAAAGCATTGCTAGAAAGAAATCCGAATTTGGATCCGATGCTAATTGAAGATGTGCTAATGGGTTGCGCAAATCAGGCGGGAGAAGACAATCGAAACGTCGCAAGAATGTCTGGTTTATTGGCTGGATTGCCTTTTCAATCTGGCGGAGAAACGGTTAACCGACTTTGTGCTTCGGGAATGGCGGCTACCATAAATGCTGCTCGGGCAATTAAAGATGGCGCTGGTGATATGTATATATCTGGTGGAATTGAAAATATGACGCGCGGACCTTGGGTGATTTCAAAAACTTCCGCTGCTTATGGTCGGGATGCACAAATGTTTGATTCTTCCTTTGGATGGCGATTTATCAATCCAAAAATGGAAGAGCTTTATGGCGTTGACGGCATGGGCGAAACTGCTGAAAATTTAGTCGATTTATATGGAATTGAGCGCGAAGCACAAGACCAATTTTCTTTTTGGTCGCAACAGAAAGCTGCGAAAGCAACTACTTCTGGCCGTTTGGCTGAGGAAATTACACCAATTTATATTCCGCAGCGAAAAAAAGAAGCTTTGCGATTTGATACGGACGAATTTTGTCGACCGGAAACAAGTTTGGAAAGTTTAGCAGGATTGCGCGCAGCATTTAGAAAAAATGGAACAGTTACCGCTGGAAATGCTTCTGGCTTAAACGATGGCGCTGCTGCATTATTGATCGCTTCAGAAAATGCGGTTTTAACAAATGGACTAAAACCATTGGCACGAATTATTGGTGCTGCAGTTGCAGGAGTAGAGCCGCGCATAATGGGAATAGGTCCTGTTTTCGCAGCGGAAAAAGTCTTGCAACGTGCAGGATTAACATTGGATCAAATGGATATTATTGAAATCAATGAAGCATTTGCTGCGCAAGTTCTAGCATGTACCCGAAAAATGGGAATTGCTGACAACGATCCACGTATTAATCCAAATGGCGGCGGAATTGCACTAGGACATCCACTAGGAATGTCTGGCGCGCGTATTTTGCTATCTGCCGCACTGGAATTGCAAAGAACACAAAAACGCTACGCACTGGTAACCATGTGTATCGGGGTTGGACAAGGATATGCCACGCTAATTGAAAGAGTATAATCCCAATGCTGCATTGGAAAATAAAATTACTACATTGAAAAAGACATATTTTATTCTACTACTCGGTTTTTTTGCACTTTTTTCCTGCAGAAAAGAGAAGACGAATTGGAATTCTGACTGGGTTTTACCGCTTGTGAACGATACACTTTCGTTGGAGAACAGTGTCAACGATTCTACCTTAAGTATTGGAGCAGGAACGTTTTACCAAGTTGATTTGTCTCGGACAATTTTGGATCTTGGAATTGAAGACCTCATTCAAATTCCAGACACTTCTATTATTCACACATTTAATAGCGTTGTAGCCACTCTAAGTGTTCCGCCTGGCTTTAATGTTGTCAATGAAATTGAGGAACATGCAATTGATTTGAATGAAATTCAATTAAAAAAAATCCGCGTTAGCAAAGGAACAATCAACATGAAAGTGTTCAATCCTGTTGCTACGAAAACATTATTTACAATTGAATTACCTGGAGTCACCAAAAATGGCGTGGTATTTCAACAAAATTATGAAGCGCCAGCAGGTACAAGTGCAAATCCGGGAACACAAACAGCAGTTTTAGATATTTCTGGATACGATTTGGATTTAACGGGTGTTTCGGGAGGCGAATATAATGTTCTACAATCGCGATTGAATATAAAAACAGATCCAAACGGACCTACAATCCTACTTTTGAGTAACCAGACATTTAAAGTTGAAGCGGATTTTAAAAACATAAAAATCGATTATGCACGCGGTTATTTTGGAAATGTTTCCGTTTCTGACACTTCGGATTATACGATTGAATTACTTAATTCCGTTACTGCGGGCTCGGTTGATTTGCCTGAAATGGCGTTGCAGTTTGAAATTTCAAATGGCATGAAAGTTACAGCGAAAGCTACTATTACAAAAGTGGAAAACACCAACAATTTAGGCAGCACGGTACAACTTTCCAATGCGCAAATTGGTGCTCCAATCTATTTGAATGCTGCAACAGGTTCATGGTCTAACATTACTAATTCCATGGAAATTATCGAATTCACAAGCGCAAACAGCTCTGTTGAAACGTATTTGGAAAACCTAGGTAAAACGCATACTTTGGGGTATAAGATTGAGCTAAATCCTTGGGGAAACACTTCTGGAGGCTGGAATGAGATTTTTCCGAATAGCAGATTAAAAGTTAAATTGAAAGCACAACTTCCTTTAGCTATTGGCGCGGATGGGCTTACTTTAAGAGATACGTTTGATTTCGATGTTGCACAAAATCTGAATAAGTCGCACGTGGAATCGGGTAAAATCATTTTGAATGCTTCCAATGCGTTTCCGATTTCTAGTGCTGTGAAATTGGTTTTATTGAATGAAAATTCAGAAGTTTTGCACACTGTTTCTGGAACAAATGAAATCGTATCTTCCTTGATGGGAAGTGTAGATCCAAACGATGGGATGTTGAAGAAAAAATCGGAAGTTGAATTTGTTTTAACCGAAGCGATAGTGGCTAATTTAGATGCAATCAAAAAAGTAATTGTGGAAACCCAATTCAATACGCCAGATGCGAACGGTATTTCCAACCAGCAGGTATCTATTCCAGTTGGTGCATTTTTGGCAGTTAAACTGAAAACGAAGTTTAATCTTAAAACAATCCTATGATACGAAATAGTTTAATTGTTCTTTGTTTTGGTTGTTTTTCTGGTGTTTTTGGACAGCAACTTTTACCAATTCAATACGATACATCCTTGTATTCTCAGGAATTTTTTATGCAGGGATTGGCGGATTATGGCGCCACTTCCTTACACAATGATTTAACGAAAAAATTCCTTTACGGAGGCGCAATTACGAACGACATAAAAGATAGATCCAACAAAAGTCACAATGGAATAAATAGAGTTGGAGCGGATGTCAGCGGTGAAATGGAATACCGGAATTATTCCGTAAATCTTTTCAAAAAACAAAATCTTGGTTTCTTAGTAAAAGGTGGCTACTACAATTACCTTTCGCTAATCTACGCTAAGGATCTTTTTGGATTGGCATTCTATGGAAACGAATCCTATCTTGGTGAAAATATCGATTTTTCCGGAACGCGTTTTTCTGCTATTTCGTTTCAGAAAGTCGGATTTGGTATAATCGACAAAAAAACAAAATCGAACGTAGCACTGAATTTTTATTCCATTTCCAATTTTTCCGAAGGTCAAATACGTTCTGGACAATTATTCCAATCGGAGGATGGTGACTCGGTGAATCTTGGGCTAGATGGAACAATAGAAATGGCAGCTGGCAGCAACTTTTTCAAAGGGTATGGAATTGGTGTAGATTTAGACTTTAAAATTCCAGTAATTTTTCGAGCCGACAAAGTTTCATTTATTCAATTTACAGCAAAAAATCTCGGTGTAAGCTATTTAAATTCGCCAATAACCCGTTATTCTGCCGATACCAATATTGCGTATACCGGTTTTGAATTCAAGCAATTGTATGGAGAATCTAGTATTTTAGATGGAAATATTTCTGTCTTGGATTCATTGGGAATTGATTCCACTTCGATTAAAAAAGTTCGGTTTTTACCGGGTTATTTTCAAGTTGGAAAAATTGTCGATGAAATGAATCCGGCGCGTATTCAAAGTTTTTTCGGATTGAGAGTTTATCCATCGATTGCATACACGCCATTGTTATACGCTGGTGCGCAAATTAAAGCTTTGCCGTGGTTGGATTTTGGAGCTCACGCATCGTACGGCGGTTTCACAAATTTCCGAGTCGGATTGTATTCTCAAATTAAATTCTCCAGTTGGTCTTTTGGCATCGCAACGGAAGATCTTGTCGGATTGGTTTCACCAAATGGCAAAGGTCAATCGATAATCACACGTTTAAGAGTTAAGCTATGAAACTGTATTATTATCTTCTACTTGGAATTTGTCTGAATGGTTCTTTGAGTTTCGGACAAGTCAAATTTTTT
>JBIKZR010000194.1:0-4407 GCA_044354635.1 Crocinitomicaceae bacterium
CCTGCATAAATAGCCGGAAGAAAAGATAAATCTATCCCGCCAATTTTCACCTTGAATAAGATAGCAACAGCAATTGGTATCACTACTGACAAAGAGATTATCAGTTTTCGAGTATTTTTTAATTTTGCTTGATCAATTGTTTCCATATTCTTCTTTTAATAACTTACGTATATCTTTTTCTAACTGAATTACTTGTTTTTTATCTGTTCCGAGGTAAACACCGCGAACATAACCTTCTTTATCCACTAAGGTAAAAGCTCCAGAATGGGCATAACCTCCTTCAGATTCTTCATCTCTGCCGGCAAAAATTTGAAAATTTTCTATTCCCAACTGGTGGGTTTCCGCTTCTTTTCCTGTGAAAAACTGCCAATTAGATGCAGTTGCTTTATAATGTTTTCTATAGCGCTTAAGTATGGAAGGCGTATCGTGCTGAGGATTTATACTGATGGAAATAAATTGTAATTCGTCGTGTAAATCTTTCGTTGCTGCATTCAATTTTTGCATGTTTTTTGTCATGGTCGGACAAATAGTTGGGCAGGTCGTAAAAAAGAAATCAGCCACCCAAACCTTGCCTTCCATTTCAGTAGATTTTACAATAACAGAATCATCATTCAAAAAATAGAAATATGGGATTGTGGGATATACAGTATCAGAAACTTCCTTGCCATCGATTAATTTATATTCAATATCGTAATTACCTATGAATGGCAAAACATGTTTCTTCTCGTTTATTGCTGAACAGGAAACTAAAATGAATACTAAGAAAAGCGATGAAAAAACGTTCATAACCATAAAACAAAGGAAATTATTTATTGTTTAAGCTTGGCATTTTCTTTATCGTATTGTTTTTGTAGCAAGGCGATATGCTCCTTCATCCTTCGAATCATTCCTTCAGAAGTTCCTGAAAGCACCATTCTCAAATGATTTTGTTTATCCACTAATAGGATTAACTCTTGAAATGCTTGTCCTCCAAAAAACTCGTCCCCTTCTGCTAAAAGAGATTTATTGTTTCTTTCAATATCGTATACTTTTTTTGAGTCGCCAGATGCCAGAATCCACGTATCCGGATCGTATTCCAAAACATTATCTTCCATCGACTGGCGTAAAACGGAAAGATCTTTCACTGGATTTCCTTCTCCGTCCGTAACAAAAGAAATAATTCGCACGCGTTTCATTTTCTTTCGCTTGTTGTTCTTAATGTGCTGGTAAATGGCTTGATTCATGTGCCAGAAAGAAATAGAACACGTATCGGGACATGTTTCTTGCAATGTTGTGATTAAAACAACATCTCCTTTAAAATCTTTAGAGGTGAATTTTTTTCCGCGTGCATCGGTAAATGAATAATCCGTCACTGCACCAAAATCATCCAATGTTTTGAACTTATGCTCGCAACCACGGGTTGAAATGAATACCAATAAAATAGCCGGACCAAATAAAAGTAAAAATGCGTACATTACTTTCAATCGTCCGGCAGTATTTTTAACAGCCATATTTGCTAGAAGATTAAACTCCGTATGTTTCTAATGCATTACCTATTGCCAACGCTTCTGTTAAAGCAATGAAAATCAAGTACAACATAAAAAGGAAATAAGGAACTAGAATGATATAACGCAGTGTTTTTTTCTCTTCACCCAAATGCATGAATACCAAAACAATGTATCCAGCCTTCAACAACGTCATCGCGATGAAAGACCACTTCACAACTTGCCAAATCTCAGAGGATTGCTTAATATAAGCTCCTACAAGAACTTCAATCGCTGTAATGATAGTTAACAATGCTGTAACTTTCCAGATTTTCTTGCGAATTAATTTACCATGCTCTTCGCTATGGTGCGTATCTAAAGAATATTCTATAACGTCGTCTCTTTCCATGACTTGAAATTTTTATACTAATTATACTAAATAGAAGAAGGTAAATACAAATACCCAAACTAAATCGACAAAGTGCCAGTAAAGTCCAGTTTTTTCAACCATTTCGTAATGTCCTCTTTTGTGGTATTTTCCAGAAATAGCTCCCAAAAGCACGATAATATTAATCAAAACACCTGAGAAAACGTGAAAACCGTGGAATCCTGTTATGAAAAAGAAAAACTGCCCATATTGCTGTGGTCCATATTCATTCTCTTCCAAGTTTGCACCGTAAATAACAGTATGTGCCTCACCGCTGTAGATTGCATCGTAGTATAGTTTACGTGCTTGTTTGTGGTTGGTTATTTTGTCGCCAACTTTATGTTTCAAACCATCTTTCTTGATGATTAATTCCATGTGCTCGTCCGCTTCTTTTGTAATTTTCGCTTTTGAACCATCGTGCAATGTAATCGTTCCGTTGTAAATTTTACCTGCAACAACCGCATGCTGGAATTCATGCATTAAGTCTTTCTTAATTACATCTCCTTTTTTGTGGTGATCCCCAGCTTCCGTTACCGTAAAGTTTTTGATTTCACCGAAATGTCCACGAACAATTGCCTGTGATCCATCCGCTAATTCCACTTTCCCAAATTCAGAACCATGAATGAAGTGACTCCACTCCCATGCTTGCGAACCTACAAAGAAAAAACCACCGATAATTGTCGCAATCATCCACTTAACAACTCCTTTTTTATCCATTCTATGTCCAGCTTCAACAGCCAAAACCATAGTTACGGAAGAAATAATTAAGATAAATGTCATTAAAGCGACATACAACAATGGGTAACCATGGCCTAAGAAAGGCATGGAATTAAACGTTTCTTCACCAATAGGCCAAGCATCTTGCGCGTCGTGACGCGTAAAACCGTAAGCGATTAATAGTCCTCCAAATGTCAAAGCATCCGACACAAGGAAAAACCACATCATTAACTTTCCATAACTTGTACTAAATGGAGAAATCTTCCCACCCCAAAGTGTAGAAGCATCCATTTGTTTAGAAGTGTCTCCTGCCATTACTAAAATTTTTATGCAAGTTTAATGAATAAAAAGTAAAAAAAGCAATAAATAAATCCATAAAAGACCTAAAAAATGCCAGAAAATTGCACCGACTCTAAGACTTAGATTCTCTTCGGCTGTAAACCTGCCTGAAAATGAGGATATTGTCAGTTTCGACATGAAAATCAATGTCACTAAAATGTGCATTAAATGCAAGAAAGTAATTATGTACAAATAGGACGTTCCGGTGTCGGAGGATTCCATTGATTTAATCTGAAGGTATCTCGACAGCTTTCTACCATTCATTTGCAAAGTTCGGTCTTTGTATTCTAACTCTTTCCCTTTAAATAATAACTTGAAGTCTTTCCCAATTTGACCTTTCACAAAGAAATCTCCTCTACCATCGCGAATATTGATGGAAAGATCTTTCAAGCGCATTTGGTCAACGTATTGAATTTCTTTTCCGTCCGGAGTGCACAATTTAGTATTTACCAATCCAAGCGGTTGACTGTTGTAGTACAAAACGAATTTTTTGCCGTAGTCTTTGATTTCGAAAGATTCGTTGCGTTTCAAAGTCAAAAATTGATTGGCGAAGGCCTGCAGTTCTTTCATTTGAGCGGCAGTTAAATTTTTACCATTTAACTTATAATCGTTTCCATCCACTTCAATAAACGACCCATTATATTTTATCTCGAAATAATCCCCGTAGCGACCTTGCGTTACAATGATATGGTTATTTACAGCATGTGCGCCGAAACTAGTAAGTTGCTTGTATCCTTGAAATTGAAAATAAACAAAGGAAATCCCAGAAATTAAAGTCAGCGCGATAAAAAATCGCAACATTTTCTGGTTGTTTTTCTTAACGAAGCGTATCGCTATTTCCATGAAGAAACTGCTTAGAATAATAACCACGGTACTTACCCAAAAACCATTAGGCATTGGGTATTTTAACCAGAAGGAATCGCCCATCGAAACGATATATGCAGATGTAAATCCTGCAAATAACATTATTATGCTAAAAATTCCGACGTAAACAAGATTCTTCTTGGTCTTTTCCCGAATCTCCGGGCTCAATTCTTTTTCATAATCTACTCTCATACTTCAAATAATTGTTTGATTGCTTCGGCATTTCTATCAAAAACATATAAAAACTGAATCACTGGTAAATAAACAAACGAGGCGAACATAAGTTTACGGGCATCCTTTGTTTCACAGGAAATATATAATTTATAGGCATATAGGAAAAATGCAGTGCTGGCAATTGTTGCAATAATTAGCGTTGGAATGCCAGTCCACCCAAGTATCCAAGGCAACAAACTAAATGGAATCATTGCAAAAGAATAGACAAGTATTTGAAATGCAGATGCGCTAGATTGTCCTTTCGGCGAAGGCAATAACGAAAACCCTCCTGCTTTGTAATCATCGTATAAAACCCATGCGATTGCCCAAAAATGCGGGAACTGCCACATGAATTGAACGAAAAAAAGAACCCCTGGAAGTAAC
>JBIKZR010000195.1:0-4365 GCA_044354635.1 Crocinitomicaceae bacterium
TTGAATCGCAGCATGGTATGAATTGGAATGTATTCTACCAGCCTGTGGCATTTATAATTTTCTTTATTTGTGCTTTGGCGGAAACGAATCGCGCTCCTTTTGATTTACCGGAATGTGAAAGCGAATTGATTGGCGGTTACCACACAGAATATGGCGCGATGAAAATGGGATTCTATCTATTCTCAGAGTATGTAAGCATGTTTATTTCCTCCGCTATTATTTCTATTTTATTCTTTGGTGGGTTTAATTTTCCATGGATGGATCATTTTGATGGTAATACTTTGGCCATTTTGGGAGTGGTTGCAATGTTCACAAAAACATTCCTATTTATGTTTGTCTTCATGTGGATTCGATGGACTTTACCGCGTTTTCGTTTTGATCAATTGATGCATCTTGGCTGGAAAAGTTTGATTCCAATGGCCTTGATTAATATGTTGATTACTGGACTTGTCATCGCCTTTAATGAGGGATGGTTTAATTAATTTGTCGAATATGCAAAGTTTGAGCAATAGAAAAAAAGTCGTTTCAAATAAAAAAATGACATTCTTGGAGAGAATCTATCTTCCCGCTATTTTTGGCGGAATGTGGATTACGTTTAAGCATTTATTCCGCAAGAATAACACCTTAAAATATCCGGAGGAACAACGTGTTTTAGTTCCAATTTACAGAGGATTACACGTTCTGAAAAGAGATGAACAAGGCCGAGAGAATTGCACTGCGTGCGGTTTGTGTGCGGTTGCTTGTCCTGCAGAAGCGATTACAATGGTTGCAGCCGAACGCGTTAGAGGAGAGGAAAATCTCTACCGCGAAGAAAAATATGCTGAAATGTACGAAATCGATATGCTGCGGTGCATTTTTTGTGGACTTTGTGAAGAAGCTTGCCCAAAAGAAGCAATATTTCTGACCGATCGCTTGCTTCCTGCAAATTTTGAACGGGACGAATTTATTTATGGCAAAGATCGATTGGTGGAGCCAGTAGATCAGCGAATTGATATTTCAAAAAGACAACATACGGGTAAAAGATCGGAATTATGAACTTAGAAACATTCGCAATAATAATGGGTGGATTAACCATTGGCTCGGCGCTAATGGTTATTATCAGTAAAAATCCGGTGAAAAGTGTGCTTTTTCTGGTGCTAACTTTTTTCTTTATCTCCGGAAACTATATTTTAATGAATGCACAATTCATCGCTGCAGTGAACATTATTGTATACGCTGGTGCAATTATGGTGTTGTTTCTATTTGTGCTAATGCTCCTGAATTTAAGCAAAGAAAATGAGCCTAAAAATAGCGTCTTTGTAAAGTTTGCCGCACTTGTTGCAGGTGGAATTTTATTCACTGTTTTAATTGCAGCGCTAAAAGATGGCCTTGTAATCGCAGCAGCAACAGTAGATCAATCGGATAGTATTGGTCTGGTTGAAAATCTTGGACAAATACTGTTTACAAAATACATTTTGCCATTTGAAATCTCTTCTGTCTTGTTTATTGCAGCAATGGTAGGCGCGGTATTATTGGGGAAACGTGAAAAACAACTAATAGATTAACAATGGTTTTAGCAACAATTTTTCAAAACGGCGTATCCATCGATTTTTACATCGTTTTATCCACCATACTTTTTGTAATTGGTGTAGTTGGTGTAATGATTCGCAGAAACGCAATTATTCTATTAATGTGTATTGAACTTATGCTCAATGCTGTGAATTTATTGATGGTAGCATTTTCAACGTATTTCGGAAAATCGGACGGTCAAATATTTGTTTTTTTCATCATGGTTGTCGCCGCTGCGGAAGCTACGGTTGGACTTTCTATTCTCGTAATGGCATATAGAAATATTCGAACAACGGATGTTGGGATTTTTAATAAATTAAAAGGTTAATTCAATGTCAGTAGATCAATTAATACTAGCTATTTTGGCATTGCCGCTGTTGGGAGCTTTTTTCAATGGCGTGTTTGGTAAAAATCTTCCAAATGTACTTGTAGGTTCAATAGCAACAAGCGTAATGTTTCTCTCTTTTGTATTGGCAGTTATCGTTTTTGGTAGCCAATCCGAGGAGAAAATAATACATCTTTTCTCTGTAATTACTACCGAAGATTTTTCCTTGAACGCCAGTATACAAGTGGATGCATTATCTATGTGGATGACACTCATCGTTACTGGAATAGGCGCGTTGATTCATTTGTTTTCTATGGGTTACATGAAAAAAGATGCAGGTTATTACACGTTTTTCACCTACCTCAATCTGTTTATCTTCGCGATGTTAATCCTCGTACTTGGAAGCAACTATTTTATGTTGTTCTTCGGTTGGGAAGGAGTAGGGATTTGTTCCTATTTATTGATTGGATTCCATTATAGCGATGCACAAAAAGGAATGTTAAATGGAATTGCTGCGCGCAAGGCATTTATTATGAATAGAATAGGTGATTTAGGCTTGCTGATAGGTTTATTTTTAATTTTGGATCAGTTTGGTACGCTTGAATATTCTGAATTGTCAGCTGCAATGCTAATCGAAGCAAATCAACCAACAGTTTGGGTTTTATTCACCATTACGATGTGTTTGTTTATTGGTGCAACTGGAAAAAGCGCACAAATTCCATTGTTTACGTGGCTGCCAGATGCAATGGCAGGACCAACGCCAGTATCGGCTCTGATTCACGCTGCGACGATGGTAACAGCTGGAATATTTTTGGTTGTTCGTTCCAATTTCTTTTTTGAATTAGCGCCAATGACACAGGAAATCATGTTGTATATTGGATTAGTAACTTCACTAGTTGCTGCTTTTATTGCTCTTCGACAAAACGATATCAAAAAAGTATTGGCGTATTCAACGGTTTCCCAACTTGGACTAATGTTTGTCGCCTTAGGAATGGGCGCGTATACTGCGGCAATTTTTCACGTTACAACGCACGCATTTTTTAAAGCTTTACTCTTCTTAGGATCAGGAAGTGTAATTCATGCCATGTCGGACGAACAAGATATTCGTAAAATGGGTGGTTTGAAAAAGTTTATTCCAATTACGCACCTTACTTTCTTAATTGGCACTTTGGCAATTGCTGGCTTTCCATTTTTATCCGGTTTCTACTCAAAAGACGAGATTTTAGCACACGCAGTTATGCATAGTTCTATAATTTACGCTTTTCTGATGCTTTCCGTTGCTTTGACTGCTGTGTACATGTTTAGATTATATTTCTTGGTGTTTCACGGGAATTTCCGCGGTTCGGAGGAAACAAAAAATCACTTGCACGAAAGCCCTTGGAACATGACAATTCCTCTAGTTGTTTTGGCGGCTTTATCTATTTTTGGTGGAATCTTGAATCTTCCCGGAATAGTATTCCATTCCTGTAAACAGTGGCTCTCGCATTATTTGAATTACAACACGGATGGATTGAATTTGGTGGAAACGGAACATTTATCCAATTACGACTCTATTCTATTAATGTCCGCTGCGGTTGCACTTACTTTGGTAATTCTTCTAGTATCGTTTTTCTATTATGTCAAAAAAGGAAACTTGGCGAAGGAGAATAGCGCCTGGAAAGGTTGGGAGATTGCATCTGGCAATAAACTTTATTTCGATGAGATTTATGGGTTTCTGTTTGTGAAACCAATCGAATGGTTGGCAAAGTCTTCTTACCAGTTTATGGAAATAATGGTGCTAAATAAATCTATTACTGGATTAGTTGGGGCTATTAGCCGATCTGGACTTATTGTACGGAAGTGGCAATCTGGAATTATTGCGAACTATTTATTTTGGATGGTTCTAGGAATCATAGGTTTGGTTGTATATTATTTATTAAAATTTTAAATTTTGGAATTATTATTAGCACCATTATTCGTTGCGCTGCTGCTTGCAGTTGTTCCTAAACAGTTTGTGCGCTTAGCAGGGATTATTGGAACATTGGTAATTCTAGGAATTACAATTGGTCACGTAGTTACTTTTTTACCAAATAATGTGGTTAGTGTTTTCAATCCAAACGCAACCACGAAGTTCGGACTTACCTTTAAAATGGGATACGATGGAATTGGATTATTTATGGTAATTCTAACCAACGCGCTCATTCCAGTTATTCTATTGAGTAATTTCAATCGCAGCATTGCACATGAAAAATCCTTCAATGCCATGGTGATTTTCATGCAATTTGCAATGACTGGACTTTTTCTAGCAATGGATGGAATCGTATTTTATGTGTTCTGGGAAATGACATTGATTCCGATTTTCCTAATTCTTTTGTGGTTTGGTGCACCTGAACGAAAAGTAATTCTCACAAAGTTTTTTGTCTACACGTTCGTTGGTTCACTTGGAATGTTATTATCGCTAATTGCCTTGAGTAGCCTAACAGATGATTTCTCATACGAAAGTTTACTTGCTA
>JBIKZR010000196.1:0-4310 GCA_044354635.1 Crocinitomicaceae bacterium
AGAATTACAATTTCATAACTGGCAAAACTAAAGGCAATTGCACCAAATAATCCGATCAACGGATTTATTTTTAAAAACAGTGAAAGCAAGTAAAATCCAATTAAATGCAGCAATAGAAAGCCAATTGGTCCCGGAAATATTTTATAGTATTGATTATAGATTGTTTTAATAAAGTTGCCAGGATAATCTATTGAAATCTGCATCGTAGGCATTCCTCCAAAAAGTGCATTCGTCCAAAGTGGTTCTTGGCCTGTGTTTTCCCGATAGCGATTTGTCTCGTGCGACATTCCCTTAAACTGTTCTACATCGTGTTGCTTAATTCCGTAGCCTTGTATTTGCGGTTGGAAATAAATAACTGCTATTAATAACATAAGTGCAATTACTGCAAAATGCAACCAATTCTTACTAAAAAATGCTTTTATATTCATAGTCTAAAAATATCCGTGAATTTAATAAATGTTATGAAGAAGTGAAACTAAATTACCATTTTAGGTGGCTTTCTGTTTGAAAAAGTTAATTCTACATGCAGTTGCAACCAGTGAAATTGAAAATAAACGGGAAGTAGTTATAATTTTACGGCTTTTTTTAAGCGTAAATAGGCATCGTATTCCATGGCGTAGGTAGCGCTTTCAGACAGTGAATTGGTTCCGTTTCTTGTAAAAGAATATGTGAACGTATAACCAATTATAGTATTCTCATTTATGGAGTTGATCTCCTTGTTCTCTTGTATTGGAGAAAATTGTTGGTTTAGTATCGCGTAACTTTTTCCGAGAAACAAATCGGTGGTTTGTGCTTTCAAGAGTGCCGATGTAGTTGTGGATTTATTTCTAGCCGCTAATTGCATTAGTTTCAGGGTGTGCAAAATAAAAGGATCTTTTTCAGCTTTGGAAAGGGAAGTAAGTGCATTCTTAAAATAGGAATAAAAATTAATTTCTTCTTCTGTTGGTGCATAATCTGGGAGAAT
The DNA here is from genome assembly GCA_044354635.1 of Crocinitomicaceae bacterium. Lineage (GTDB taxonomy): Bacteria > Bacteroidota > Bacteroidia > Flavobacteriales_D > Crocinitomicaceae > M0103. The sequence continues at coordinate 965 of JBIKZR010000196.1, forward strand.
AAAAGCTTCTTCAAAAAGGTAGCTTAAGTATGCTTTTTTATATTTTGCAGGAAGAAAAACGCTTTCCTGAAGGATGATATCGTCTATTTCAAGATCTTTTTCCATTTGAAACAGAGCAGAATAAAATTCGAGTGTATCGCCTTTTCCAAGCGTGAAAATGTGATTTTCGATATAAAGTACTTGGTTGGTATCATTCAAAGCAATAATTCGGTAATTTTCTATTTTCTGCTCCAGTTCCTTATCGAATCGACCTTGGTTTTCCAAATTGTATTTGACAAGGTAAAGCGAATCCAACAATTTATAGCTTATGGGTTTTATAACCTGCGATTCTCCAAATGCGATGGATGCGTATGGTGAATTTTCAGAATCCAACTGACTTGTTACATATTTCTCAACAGCATCGTGTCGTCTTTGCTCAAACGATTGTGGTGATTCCACAGGAACATATTTCAATCCACAAGAAGTAACGAGCACCAAAGCCAGCAGCGGAAAGTACCGCGGAAGAGAAAGGATCAGAACATGTAAGGTATTCGGCATATTTCAAATATAGCGAATTAAACAGAAATTTGAAAACTATTTGACACAAAAAAAGCCTACTATAAAAGTAGGCTTTCAAGGGGGAATGTCTTAATTATCGGTTCAACATAACTGGCATTACCAACATCAATATATCTTCGTGTTCATTTTCTCTCACTGCCGGCATAAGCAATCCTGCTTTGGATGGCTCGCTCATTTCTAGTCTAACTTCTGTTGCTTCAATGTTGTTGAGCATTTCCATAAGAAAACGGGAATTAAATCCAATTTCCATATCATCGCCGTTGTAGTTGCACGTAAGTCGCTCATTGGATTCATTTGAAAAATCGATATCTTCAGCAGAAAGCGCTAATTCTGAACCAGCCAATTTTAATTTTATCTGGTGCGTTGTCTTATTTGCAAAAATAGAAACGCGGCGAATGGAACTTAAAAATTGCGTTCTATCAATGGTAAGAACATTCGGGTTCTCTTTTGGAATTACTGCTTCGTAGTTTGGATATTTCCCATCGATTAGACGGCAAATCAAAACGATATCGTTGAATGTGAAAACAGCGTTTGATTCGTTGTATTCCAATTGAACTTCTTCTGAACCGCTTAAATTTGATTTCAATAAATTCAATGGTTTCTTTGGAAGAATAAAAGAGGAGCTTCCTGATGCCTGCGAATCCGTGCGTTTGTAACGAACTAATTTGTGGGCGTCTGTTGCAACAAAAATAATTTCTTCCGGACTAAATTGACAAAAAACGCCACTCATTACAGGGCGTAAATCATCATTTCCAGTTGCGAAAAGTGTTTTATTGATTGCTTTTGAAATGATTTCACCTGAAATTTTGAGTGTATTGCTATTTTCAATTTTTGGAGTGCGAGGATAATCTTCGCCATCGAAACCTACCATTTTGGCTTTTCCATTGTCGTAGGCAATCTCGATTGAAAAATTAGTTTTGTCTACTAAAAACGTACACGGTTGATCCGGTAAATTTTTCAGTACATCCAAAAGTATTTTTGCTGGAACAGCTATTTTACCTGTTTCGTTTGCTTCGATTTCTAGCGTCGTCCGCATGGTAGTTTCCAAGTCAGAAGCGGAAACGGTTAATTGGCCATCAACTATTTCAAAAAGAAAGTTATCCAAGATAGGCAGCGAATTACTCGTGCTTAAAACGCCAGAAATACTTTGTAAATGTTTAAGTAAGGTTGTGCTTGATATAATAAAATTCATCGCAAGTAATTTATTCCAAATCTAACGAACTATTGATAAATACAGTTCACTTCGCCTATTTTTTTTTAAGTTTTTATTAACAATTCTATGGGAACTGTAAAAATTAAATTTCAATACTTGCAACCGCTCAGTATGTTCAATTACTTTAAAGGATATTTGGTGCTTTGGATCTAATTTTTCGCTTTTTCACCTAACAGAAGCGGGAAATAGATATGGCCTAAAATAATTGGATTAAACACGAAATACTGGCATTTTACCATTTCGCCATTTGGCAGTTCGCACCAGAATTTATTCATGTCTACACTTACAACATCGCCAAATTCATTCACTTGGAAATCATCTGTTTTGATGCGAAACATACGTAATTTAGTTTGTTTTTTATCTGTTTCCGTGACCGTGAGAACAATAAACGGCGTTGTGCGCTTCATACTATCTATTTGCTTGTTCGATAATTCAAAATTTGCAAGATCGAAGTGAATTTTCTTATAGTTGTGCAAGTATCTAAAAATCATCGCAGTATCTACTTTTTGCAACTTTCGTCCCTGCTGATAAACATCTAATTTTGAACCCTTTTTTGTTACTGTGAAACTATGTTTTGGTGCTTCGTAATTTTTAACATCCACGCGCGAAATACGATCTAAGGGAACTGCAAAAATATTGGTGCACATCCATTTGCGTTTGTCTGCAAAAAAGCGTGGTTCAATAATTCCTTGCGTTCCTTTAATTTTCATCATCACAGGAATATCGCTTTTCCCAGAAGCATCGGAATCTAGTAACATTATTTGTCCGTAATGATCGGAAGATGGCGGACCTATATACCATGTTTTTACCCAATCCCCATTTTGAAAAATCTCCACTTTTGTGTGCTGCGTGGTCATGATTTTTGTGAATTGTTTTTGCGCATTATCCGGCAAATAACCTTTGAATTCGATATTCTTGAAAGCTTCCAGCATAAAGTTGGCATTTTCTTGCATGATGCACGCTCCTCCAATATCTGTCCAACGATTTCCTTCTCGAACAATTTCTATTTTATTGGAAAAGGCATCTGTAACTATAATTTTATCTACCGTGCTTGTATCGGCTATTGAAAACTCAATCAGTTCCGTATCTGATTTGCCCTTATTTTCCATAAGAGTCATTGTATACCAACCCAGAAAGCCGAGTGTTCCAATGGCAATAATTAAAATTATCAGTTTCTTCATCGTGTTATTTTTGGACGTATTTTCGTTTGCGGATATAGCTCATCACAAGTGCAAAAAGTAAAACTAAAACTACCGGAAGGAGTAGGTTCATTATTTTATAAAACGTAGCATCTGATTTAATTTTTTCTTTATCAATTGCGTGAATATCGATTTGTCTGCTTCGAATGTCAATCACAGAATGATCTCCCAACATGTAATCGGCTAGATTCTGGAAAAATTCTTGGTTACCAAAATAAAGTGGAACGCCAACTTGTGCCAATTCCGAATCCATTCTCAAATCATTGAATTCAGTTGGTCGGTACATGAAATCAATACCATTTTTTGCTGGCATGGAATCGTATGAATTAGCAATAAATCTTCCGTTTCCAATCAAAAGAACTTTCCCTTCTTTTGT
>JBIKZR010000197.1:0-4304 GCA_044354635.1 Crocinitomicaceae bacterium
TGTGGCAATTGAATTTGCAGCATCGTGAAAACCATTAACAAGGTCAAACAGTAATGCAAGAACAATTACAACTATTAATAATGTAAACATACGTTACGATTTTAAAGTAAGAATAGTGAATTAAGCGTATTTAACCACAATGGATTCAATTACATTTCCAGCGTCTTCACATTTATCTGTAACGATTTCCATTACTTGGTAGATTTCGCGTTTTTTGATTAATTCTTTTGCGTCAACGTCAGAATCAAATAATTTCTCAATGCTTAAATCGAATAAATCGTCTGCACTGTTTTCAATGCTATTGATTTTGATGACACACTCAATAATTTTTTGTGTGTTTTTCAAATTGCGCAATTCCACAACCGCTTCGTTAACCGCCAATACAGCAAGTAAGATTGCGTCAGCCGTTTTTTGAATCCCGGAATCTGTTGTTGGATCTACTTTGTAAAAGTTCATTTTCTTAGCTGAAGCATACATGTAATCCGCGATATCATCCAAGGCGGAAGCCAAACTGTGGATGTCTTCTCTATCAAACGGCGTAATGAAATTTCTTCCCAACTCTAAAAAGATATTGTGCGTTAAAATATCATTTTGGTGTTCAAGATCTTCCATCTCTTTAATGATCACGGCTCTTTTGTTATAATCCGCTTCATATACAACTTGAACTAATTTCTTAGCAAGTGTTTCGAGATTTGCACTCGCGCTTTCAAAAAGCGTGTAAAACACTCTATCTTTTGGTAAAAAGAATTTTAATAGACCAGATGCTGCCATAACTATAGATTTTTTTGGCAAATGTATTTCATTAATTGAATAGGAATGGTTTCTCTTTGTTTTGTTAACGTAATGATAATGTTAAGACGGTTATTTGAACCGCACAAAATGTAAATATTGGATTTACAGCCATTTATTCAGGATAAATCGTTTATATGTTAACTTAATATTAAGGAAACAATTGTTTACAGAGAATCTTTTCGTGTAACAAGCCGATGAAAGAACGCTTTTTTTCGTATAAGCCTTTGTGAATCAAACCTTTTTAATATTACGAAATTGTTATGCAGGTTATATAAATCTTAAGTTATTGTGTTTTTTATATTAAGCCAATATTAATGAAATAGTTTTGTAGTCATAAATTTTTAGGATGTCACGTATGGTTAAAATATTTCTGAGTTTTTCTTTTAGTTCTCTTTTAGCAGCATCTGCTACCTCTCAATTGGATAGTTTGAATGTAGCTAATAAACCGGAGAATGTTACCAAAACGAATTGGTACGATAATTTTCAAATTAGAGGATATCTGCAAGTGCGGTATAATCGTTTGTTAGAAACAAATCCTGATTTGAAATGCGAGCAATGCGATAAATCATGGGGGGAAAATAGCGGCTTTTTTATTCGCCGAGCACGCATGATTTTTTCAGGTCAACTCTCCAAACGAGTCTATTTCTATATACAACCAGATTTTGCTTCTTCTGCAGGTTCTACCGGAAATATTGCCCAATTGAGAGATGCTTATTTTGACTTGGGTTTGGATAAAAACAATGAATTTCGTATTCGATTGGGACAAAGTAAGGTTCCTTATGGTTTTGAAAATATGCAGTCCAGTCAAAATCGATTACCGTTAGACCGTAATGATGCATTAAATAGTTCTGTTTCAAATGAACGCGATATGGGAGCTTTTTTTTATTGGGCACCAAAAGCCAAACGCGAACTATTTAGTAGTTTAATAAAAGATGGGTTAAAAGGTTCTGGTGATTATGGTGTTTTTGCTTTTGGCGTATATAATGGTCAGACGGCAAATCAAGCGGAACGAAATGACAATTTGCATGTTGTTTCTAGGTTTAGCTATCCATTTAAAATTAAGAATCAAATAATTGAACCTGGTATTCAAGCCTACACGGGCAAATACGTATTGTTGAGCACAAGTCCAGAAGTTAAAAAAGCTGCAAATAATGAATATTTAGACCAACGTATTGCGGCTTCATTCATTGTCTACCCAAAACCTTTTGGAATTCAAGCAGAATACAACGTTGGAAGAGGTCCAGAATACAACAAATTTAGCGATTCTATTGAAGTACAAGGATTAAAAGGTGGGTATTTAACCCTTTCCTACATGTTGAAAATTGGAAAACAAACTCTAATTCCATTTTTTAGAGGTCAGTACTATGAAGGGGGTAAAAAGCATGAACTTGATGCAAGAAGCTATAAGCTAAATGAATACGAAATTGGGTTTGAATGGCAACCGCACAAAACATTTGAATTGGTTGCTATGTACACTATCTCCCATCGTCGATTTGAAGACCATGCAAAACCGGAGAATTTTCAACAGGGAAATCTGCTGAGATTGCAAGCGCAGATTAATTTTTAAGTACCTTAAATTTCAATATTTTTAAAGGGATGGATGCAAATTCATCCCTTTCTTGTTTTACCTTTGTTCCTCATGACACACACACACGATACAATATGTGCGCTCGCTACGCCAAATGGCATTGGCGCATTGGCAATCATCCGAATTTCTGGTGAGAATTCCTTGGCGCTACTTTCCAAGAATTTTTCCAAGGATTTGACAACGAAATCTTCGCACACTGCGCATTTTGGACATATTCAAAATGACAAAGGCGAATGGATCGATGAGGTGTTGGTTACGGTTTTTGAACACGGTAAAAGTTTCACGGGCGAAGAAAGTGCGGAAATCGCTTGCCACGCTTCTCCCTATATTCAGCAGCAAATTATTCAATTGTTACTGCAATCTGGTTGCCGCTTGGCGGAACCGGGGGAATTTACCATGCGGGCTTTCCTAAATGGTAGAATGGATTTGTCGCAGGCGGAAGCGGTGGCGGATCTTATTGCTTCCCAATCCAAAAGTGCACACAATATTGCCTTAAAACAATTGCGAGGCGGATTTTCTACCGAATTAAAAGAGCTGCGAGAAAAACTCATTCACTTTGCTTCCTTGGTGGAGTTGGAATTGGATTTTGCAGAAGAAGACGTTCAATTTGCCGATCGCGGGGAATTGTTGCAGTTGGTGGTGGAAGTGTTGCGCTACATTCAGCGTTTGGCAAAGTCCTTTGAATTGGGTAATGCAATTAAAAACGGCGTTCCAGTGGCCATTGTTGGCGCACCAAATACAGGAAAAAGTACTTTGCTCAACCAACTTTTAGGGGAAGAACGCGCAATTGTGAGCAACATCGCCGGAACCACACGCGACGTGATAGAGGAAGTGCTAAATATCGAAGGGATTCAATTTCGTTTGATCGATACTGCAGGTATCCGCGAAGGCGCAGAAGAAATTGAAGCAATGGGCATTCAACGCTCCAAAGAAAAAATCGTTTTAGCACATATTGTTTTGTGTTTGGCAGATCTTTCACAGGAAGAAAGCATGCAGCAAGTTCTGGCCTGGACGCGCGAACTCACCGAAATGTATCCAGACAAAAAAGTGTTACTTGTTGCCAATAAAGTCGATATTTCTCAAAAAACACCTGAAATTTGCGAAATACCTACCGTTTTCACCAGTGCAAAAGAAGGAATTGGCATGGAAGAGCTCAAGCAGCAATTGGTGGAACTGGTGCAAGGAGATTTCAATTTGTCCAACGAAACAATCGTTTCCAATGTGCGGCATTACGACGCACTTACCAAAACAGCAGCAGCTTTGGAAAAGGCAAAATACGACCTAGAAAACAATATTACTGCCGATTGGGTTGCGATGGATATTCGCCAGGCGATGTACGATTTGGGAACAATTACGGGAGACATTTCCACCGATGATTTATTAGGTAATATTTTTAGTAAGTTCTGTATTGGAAAGTAACCCCCGTAAATCAAACTTAACATGAATTAACCTATATGATTAAACTAAACATACCATTATTGAGCTTTTTCTATTTATTCTTCTCAAGTATTCATGTTCAGCCAATATTGAAGAACTCTGTTTTCCCGATAATTGGGGATTCATTCTATACTTGACTAATTTTAAAAATAAACTATTTAATGAAGCAACTTGCGCTAACGACCATCCTATTCGTTTTTTTTGCGTTAAACGGAAACACAAACCGAAAAGTTTTCAGTTGGCATCAACCTCTTCCCTAACTTTTCTGCTGGAATCATTTCGAACGATGGAAATACACCTGGACAAGTTCAAGCTAGTTTTGATGGGATAGAAACTTGGAAACCTTGTTTAAGTTCAACCTTTTTTGTGGAATACACCATCCATGAAAAATCAATGCTCGGCTTTGGAATTGGGTATCAAAACAATGGTGAGAAAACTAAAAAAATTCAGTTGATTTTTGCAATAAACCCTCAAACGGGTCAACCAA